>NZ_JAIXST010000002.1 GCF_027484545.1 Runella sp.
CGGCTGGTCAGAAAGTCGCTATCCTTTTCCAAATTGGACAAGTGGCACAACTTGGCGATTGGTTGGTGCTTTTGGCAATTCAACTTGGAGAGGCAGCATTACATTTGATACACCGCCAGGGTTTTTTGTACTAAATAGAAGAGATAGCAGCAAAAGAATCAGAAAATTTGAGGGACTTTCATTTTTCAACTTTTGTCTTAAATTCAGTGCTTCCTTCTATTTTTGTGTTGTTAACCTTTGTATTCTGCTCAACACTAATCAAGCATTGAAGATAACAACTGACGATAAAATAGTAATCAATCTACTCAAGCAAGGTGATTTGTCGGTGTTAGACGAAGTATATCTATTGCACAGAGATGCGTTTCTGGGATTTGGGCGAACATTTAACTTATCCAAAGATGACATCACCGACGTGTACCAAGATACGATTTTGATTTTTTATGAAAATGTGCGTTCAGGAAAAATAGAGACACTCGATAGTACGATTCGGACGTATTTGTTTGGCATTGGAAAGCGACTATCTTATCAGCTTATCCGTAAAAAGGGGCAAACAATAGAATTTATGCCTACAATTGAGCCTGAAGTAAACAATATCGAAGACCTGATAGAACAAGAGGCCCAAACGTATCAAAGCCAAGAGTTGAGCAATGCTTTGGCTAAATTAGGAGAAAGTTGTCGGCGTTTGTTGCTGTTGTTTTACTACGAGCAATTGTCAATTAAAACCATCATGGAGCGAATGAACTATGCCAATGAAAATACCGTAAAAGCCCATAAATCGCGATGTATTCGCTCTTTACGAGATTCTTTTCATACAAATTTATAAAACAAAGAGTTAGGACATCAACTTTGTCATGTCATGGACGATACCTACGAGCACCTCATTGACAATCATTTTAGGGGTTTACTTACTGCTCAAGAACAAGAAGAATGGGAGCGCCTTCAGTCTGAGCCAGCATTTCAGAAAGAGTTGCAGTTTCGTCAACAATTCCATAAAGCAGTCAATGCCATCGGTAGAAACGAACTGAAAAAGCGACTACAAGTCTTGGAATCTAAGCAAATCACTGCGCCAATGCCCACCAAAATTATCAAACAATGGTGGGTATGGAGTGGAGTAGCAGCACTTGTTTTGATAGGGCTGTGGGGAGTCTATTTATTTACAATTCAGCCTAACGTTAATGAACGCATAGCGGCACATTACCTTGAAGCTTATCCTAACATTGTAGCCCCTATTCAACGCGGTCAGCCAATAGACTCTCCTCTGTATCAGGCCTTTCAGCGTTACGAAACTGAAGCGTATCAAGAGGCGATAAAACTCTTTAAAGCGCTACCTATCAGCCCTGAACGTGATTTTTATCTTGCTCAATCATACCTTTTAACCCATTCGACATCTGAGGCAATGCCTTTGTTACACTCATTGAGTAGGCGCTCCAACCGCTTTCAACAACCCGCTCAATGGTATGAGTCATTGGGCTATTTGGCTTTGAAAAACCCGCAAGAAGCAATCGCTGGGTTGAAAAAAATTGAAAAAATGAAAGGACATCCCTACCAAGCTAAAGCCACCGAACTTTTAGGGGAATTAAGACTGAACGGATTGGGGGAGAGGAATACGCCCTAAAAAAACGAGCAGACTTACACAAACTAAACATCCGCCTATCCAAATAACCCATTCAATGGGAAAATGCCGTTCAAATGATACGGTTGAAGGGTTGCCTTGGAGTACAAAACCTGCCCAATAGTAGGGGTGGGCCAATTCGGCTGCGGATAAATGAGATATGTATTGTTTTTTGGCTTGACGAAGAGCTTGGTCTTTGGGTAATCCTCGATGAAGGTTCTGATAAAAAAAGGTTATGATTTGGGCCGTAGCGGCATCGGGAATTTGCCATAAACTTACTACTTGAGATTTCGCCCCTGCAAAAATGAACGCTCGCGCCAAACTGAAAACTCCTTCTCCCTGTTGCCATTGTCCAATACCCGTTTGGCAGGCCGACAACACTACCATATCGGCTTTGAGGGGAATTTGATAAAGGTCTTGGGTTGGAAGGAGGTATTCGTGCAAATGCGTAGGAGAAAAAACAAAGGAGCTAAGTTCGGGGTTCTGATCGTTGATGAGGGTGTGCATGGCTAAGTGTAATAGCCGAAAATCGCTTGCATATTGTTTATAGTTCTCAATAGTTGCCTTTGTTCCGACAAAGGCCGTTCCTGCGGTGAGTACGGCGGTTTGGGTGATTTCGTTCTGATTTTTCCCTAAAGGATATAACCGAAGGCCACTTTGGGGCAGTTGCCAGCCTTCGGCAGGATAAGAGGCGGCAAACCCTCCCCACGTTTTAAAAGCAGGCTGAGAATGCTGCTTGAGTTGTTCTGAAAGTAAATTGACTGACGGGGCATAGCTTACCAAATAGTTATTTTTAAGATAAGGAAGGCTACCAAAATCACGCAAGTTTTTGGGTAAATGGGTCAGAAGTGTTTCAAATGGTAAATAATTCAGGGGGCCGTCAGGAACAATCGTCAACTGATGAATTTCCTTATTTAAAAACACAAGAGCAGGTTGTAAAATCTGTTGGTATAGTTTGTGGCTTAGGACTGCCAACTCTTGCAGGTCTGCTTCTTTACCTGAAGGTGGTTTAGAAATCAACTGCTGATACGCGTAGAGGTGGCGGAGCAGTGTGCTGTCGATTGAAGTCGAAAAAAAATAAATTTTATCGCCCAAGTAAACAAAGCCAATTAAATGATTGTCGCCCCAAACGTATTCAATAAGTGTTTTTTGAGGCGGAAGTATTTGTTTTATTAGTTGAACGGGAGATGTTAAGGCGGCGTTGGTGAGCAGAGCTTGCGTTTGAGGTGATTTTAGGGCTAATTGTCGGTGAATCTGCTGTTTTTTTTGTCGGAGTTCAAATAGTTTATCATCAAAAGATTGGGTCGAGGTTTTAGCTACCAATGCTTCTGTGCGTTGTTGTTGATACTGAACTATTAACGCATTGATTTCGGACAATTGCTGTTGGGTGGAATAATCAACGCCCGTCATTTTGAGGATGGCACTATAACGCATCGTTCGGAGCAGTTGGGTATATTTGCTTTTTTCGGCCAAAAACGCCGCTTCGTGCAGCCATTTTTTTTGTTGGGTTTGTTGGTACTGTTGCAAAAACACCTCGATGGCTTGCTCAAAAAGCGCATAGTGGCGTTGGCCTAGGCTTCTTCGTGATTCGTCGTCAAGGTATTGATTTTGGATGTAATCAAACAATTGAACAGCATGACGATAGCGTTCGGTGCTTTTTGTTAACTCAACTTTTGAGGCTGTTTTAGCGGCAACTTCGTACGTATGTAAAAGCTGCAAAGGCGACTGACATCGTTCAAAATTAGGCTTGGTTTCGTTGGTTGCCAGTGCTTTAAAAGCCTTTTGACAACAAGACTCGGCCGCTACCAATTGCCCTTGTGCAAGATACCCCGCCGCCAAAGAGGTATAGGCTTGGGCAAGGTCGGGGTGAACATCGCCAAAGTTGACTTGATAAATTCTAATGGCTTCTTGGTAAGCTTGTTCGGCCTTTTTCCATTGACGTTGATGCACATATACGTCTCCGATATTTTGCCAAGCCATCGGGTTACGATAATGTTCAGAACCGTAAATTTGAGTGCTAAGTTGTAAACCTTTTTTGAGAAATGAGAGCGCTTGCGCATCATCACCCAATGCACTGTACGTCACCCCTAAGTTATCGTAGCAGTCAGCAATTTCGGGTTGAGCTTCCAATTCGTATTTTTGATAAATAGCTAAGGCTTTTTGGTAAAGTGCAATAGCCTCTTTGTATTTTTTTTGGAGGGTTAGTACACCCGCTACATAATTATAACTTGTTGCAGTAGTAGGGTGGTCGTTGCCATAATTGTTTTTTCTAATAGTGAGTGCCTTTTGAAAATAGTCAAGAGCCCATTGATAAGCGCCTTCTTTGAGCTGAATGTTAGCCATATTGACAAAAAAAATATCGGCAGGAGGCTCATTGGCCGAATGATGTAGTAAGTAACTGTCCCATCCTTTTTGAAAATAATCGCGTGCTTGTTCGATATTTCCGCTTGCAAAATAGACGTTGCCCAAGTTATTGAAGAAAAAATAACTTTCAGGATGGTTTGTTCCGAAATTGAAAACGAATACTTTGAGCGCGTTTTGATAACATACCTGAGCCGCTTGAAGTTGTCCTTGGCGCCTCCTAATTCCACCCATATTGTTCCATAAATCCGCGATTTTGGGGTGATTTTTATCCAAAAATTGCTCGCAATAAACAATCCCTTCTTGCTGAAGTGCCACGGCTTGGTTGTATTCTGCCAAATAATCAAGCGAATTTGTTTTGTTGAGATAAGCTTCGGCTATCGCTTCTCGTCGACGTACCCAACCACGTCTATTGAAATCAAAAATACTATCATAGTAACCCATGGCCTCTCGATAGTTTCCTTTGGAGTTGGTAATAAGCCCCATTTGATTGAGTACACTGACCCACACATCATATTTTCGTGCCGAGCGACTTTGTTGTAGGAGTTGTTGGGCTACTATGAGTTTGGACCAAGACATTTCTGATTTTTTGAGTTTACGCAGAGCTGTTGCTTCCATTCGTAGGCAGTCGGCAAGGGCTAAGGTATCAAAAGAAGAGATTTGTCGCAGGATAGATTCCGTTTGAGACGCTTCGTATAGTGCTTCTTCGTACCGTAAGTTTTTTAAGTGCTGAGAAATGGAGTGCAGGCGTTCAGCTACCGACGGTTGTGCTGCCGAAACGAATAGCGTGTTATTAAAAAACACCGCCATACATACCCCTACTTTTGTCCAAACTCTCAGAAACAACATATTGAAAAAAAATCAAGACGCATTGTTAACCTTATGTTGGTTTTTGTCACTAAAGGCAAAAAATAGCTAAGCCAATCGTAAATTTATGAAAAAACACTACTTCTTCCGCTTTTTGTTCGCTTTTTTGGTTTTGGTGTTGCCACATTGCCACGCCCAAAGTATGCTCGAAAAGTTTGCTAAAAAGCAAATTGACAAGGGTAAAAATAAAAGTAAAATAGGCGAGATTCATCAAAAATACATGGCTAAAATTGTGTTTTCGGGTCAAAAAATTGACACTGATCAACCCGACGAAAGCGCCTTTGTTGTTTCTTCTTCCATAGATAAGCCTTTATTTTTCAGGGCTTATTGGGAACAACCTCTCGAAAATGCTTTTAAGGATACCTTCAAAGATAATGCCATGCTCAACTCGGCAGAACTGTACAAAGTGTATTTTAATAACGAATTAGCCGCTGAGCACATCGAATTGTCGCTCAATAAAACCGAAGCTGCCAACACCTGGTACAGTACATGGGGGGCAATTCTTTACAGTCCCCAAAACAACGAGAAAAATATTTACAATCAATGCCTTATCAAAGCTTTGCAGAAGAAGATAAGTGTTCTAAAAGAAGGTAAAGTCGTGGTTAGGGTTGAAAACTATGTCTATAACATCAGTGCCAATACGGCTGGAAAGCTTATGGCAACGGGCGAACTGACTTTAGAATGTAGCAAAGCAGCAATTGAACTATTTAAAAAACAATTTCCCAGTTCGACTTTGTCTTACCCTGATTGTTTGCCTACTCCCAAACAACAAAACAGGGCATTGGAAGCAGAGCTTTTGGCAACTTTAAAAGAGAAAGGTTGGCCCGAAGAGCACCGACACTTGGTCATTATGGATCGCGATTATGTGTTGGCTTACGACGAAGCGACCAAACTCATCGCTGACCGCTCGTTGAAGGTTGCCGTAGGGGCGCGCCGAAACAGCAAATGTTGGTATCAAACATTTGTATTGTTTCAGTCCTATATGGGCGGCGGTACGTATTCCAATACGTTTCGGGTGTCGGCTAATCGGGTAGGGGAGCAAGTACCCGTACCCTGCTCGTGTTTATTTGAAAACTAACCTTTATTCTCCTTTCTATCTATGAAAAACTACCTCATTGTTGTTTTTTGGCTGTGTTGTGAGTGTGTTTGGTCGCAGTCAGTGACGATATCACCTACGCAAACCACGTTATTGGATGCACAAGGAACGTCTCAAACAGCCCGCGTTCCAGTGATGACGTCCGCCCAACGCGTTGCTATTCCTAACCCCGCTCTTGGGAGTATGGTCTATGATGCTGAATACCATACCCTTTTTTTATTTGATGGAAGAAATTGGACCCCTTTGATGTTTTCTGGCGATCCCAATCAAGTGCCTCTGATTGATCGCCAATCTAGCGATATTTCCACTAAGGCTAAAGCATTTGGGTTGTCAGTTGCGATTTCTGGCGATTACGCTATCATTGGAGCACCTGTTGACGATGTTGGTGATAACGAACGCCAAGGTTCAGCTTATATTTTTTTTCGGAATGGAGGGGCTTGGACACAACAAGCAAAACTGGTTGCTACCGACGAAACAACGGGAGATTGGTATGGGGTCAGTGTGGCTATTGACGGAAATTATGCCGTGGTAGGGGCACCAGAAAGTACCGTTGGAACAACCCAATACAAAGGAGCTGCGTATGTATATGTACGCTCAGGAACAAATTGGATTCGACAGACCAAACTACATGATTTAGAATCGGTTGGCAGTACAGGCTACGGCTTGAGTGTTTCTATTACTGGAGATTTTATATTAGTTGGAGCCCCATATTCAAAAGTAAAAGAAGTAACTCAAGGTGCGGCTTTTGTTTACGTTCGGAACGGGGGTAGTTGGACTCCCCATGCCAAACTAACCGCTGAAGATGGGGGCAATGGAGATAATTTTGGAATAAGTGTTTGTATATCAGGAAGCTATGCGATTGTTGGGGCTTCTAATGCGCAAATTGGAACAAATGTAAAACAAGGAGGGGCGTATGTATTCGCCCGATCGGGTAGTAATTGGTATTTACACAAAAAGTTAACGATGCAAGACGGTCGTGCCAATGACTTTTTGGGCAGTAGTGTTTCTTTATCAGGTGATTATGCCATGGTGGCGGCTGTGGGTAGGGATGAAAATTCGACGGATGATTCGGGGATAGTTTATATATTTAGACGTTCGGGAAACACTTGGTCGAGTGGTTTCAAACTAAATGACCCTGCCCGAGAAAAAGGAAGGAGGTTTGGGATTTGCACAAGTATTGCAGGGGACTATGCTATGGTAGGCTCATACCTAAACAATAGTTTTACTGAATGGTTTTTGTACAAGCGAAATGGAACAGCTTGGGAGTTGGTTCGCCAAGAAAAAGTACAATTTAAAACCAATTTAGGCGTTGCTGGAGAATTCCTCTCTATCACTCCATCAGGCACGTACCTTGTCGGAAAAGCAGACGGAGAACGGGTGAGTTTTGGCAAAATTGACAATCAATAACTTTAGACATCTTCCCTTAGCACAGCTAAGGTGGTTTTCAGACGGCATTTTTACAGGGCTTCGACCACGTCCTCCTCCATAAAACTATCCACCAATTTACGGCGGGTGTCGGGGTCGGCCGGACGACGTCCGTAGAAACTCACCCCCCGGGTTTGGCTTGCATCACGCCCTTCCACAAAGGAACTGACCATCTCTTCGTTGCAAATCATTTCGTCAATTTTATCCATAATAAAGTGATCCCCCTGATGGTAGGCCCCCGCGTAAGAAAGCGAGTAGAAGATACTGCTGATCAGAATAACCAGGCCAATGGGCTGTCCCAAGGCCCATAACAGAAAACCGCCTATGGCAAAGCCAAGGGGTTCCAGCCAGATCTCAATGGTGCGGATCGTGGCGGGCTCTCCGCTGAAACGTAAGTCTAAAAACCAAGGATGAATCTCTCCGGTGGACAGACTGAAACGACCGAAGTCAAACACCGAGGGCAGGTGTTTAACTTCTTCATACCGTTGGAAACTCACGTACAGAAAGCCTGCCAGATAAACATACCAAGTCGTAAAATGACCGATAAAGGTCATACCTTCCGAACTGCGAAAAGCACGGCTCATCGTCTCCAGATAAATCAGCGGCAGCAGGGCCAGAATCCCGCCCACGGTCATAACGGCGGATAAAGAAAAATACCGCTCGCCGAAGTTTTTTCGGATAAAGACTTCCAGCAGCAGGCGGGGCCACGAGCAGAAAGCCAAAAAGAAAGCCAGTAACCCTTCTTTAAAGGCATTGGAACGTTTAAAGACCGTGCGGTAGTAGATATTCTTTTTCATGGGTTGAGAAAATTAGAAAAGGTGAAACAATAAAATAAATAAAGTCGGTTAAGGTTGGTAATTCTGGTTAAAGAGCATTTTGGTATGATTGAGCCCTTTCAGCAGCGGGTCACCCTGTCGGTGCAGATACCCTTCGACCCGAAAATTGTTCAATGGTCCGCCCGTGCGCAGCCGCACAAATTCTTCAGCCCGTACCATCCGCTCTAATTTCAGTGATTTGGACTTGGTTTGCCCGAAGTTTTGGGAAACGGTCACACTGTGGGACTCTTCTTCAAAGTAAGCGTCCCCGAAGAGCTCGGAGGCATATTTATTGGTTTCAATATCGGCGTTGGCGTGAAAGATTTTGGTGCCGAGCGTGCCCAAAAAACTCTTTACCCGAAACTCGGCTTTTTGGCCGCCCATGCAGGCGTAGTAATTGGGCAGATTTTGCGAGATATAGACGGTGGCAATGCGGCTGCTGCGGGCCGTGGCCTGATAGTCCGCATCGTGTTCATGCAGAAAGTTTTGCGCTTCATCCGCCCACAGAAACAGCGGTCGGGCATTGGCTGCGACGGAACGTTTTTCCATCGCCTGTTGCCAGATGTATTTGAACAGAATTTGGCAATCGCGTCCCACCTTGTGATAGATTTTGACGGGCAGGTTAATGAGAATAATTTTACCGCGCAGGCTGTCTTCGGGCGTGACGGTGGAATCATCGCGACAGAACAGCGAATACACCGGTTCGCGCAGCAGGCGAAACAAAAAGCCGGCAAAGGTAAAATCAATGATGGAGCGGGTTTTCTCGGATAGATTAATGAAGCTGTCAAAGAAAAATTGGTCGAGGAATTTCAGCAGCCTTGCTTCGGGCAACTCGTTGAGCAATTCAACTTCAAAGGCGACTTCATTTTGCAGCGCAGCCTGCTTTTGCGCGGGCAACCCATTAAACCAGTCATCCATCTTTTGAGTGACGCGACTGCGGGCGGCCTCAAACGCTTTTTAAAAGGCTTTGACCGGCCCCTGAGATTCATCGGTCTGTAAATTCTCGTTGCTTTTGGGAATGGTCTGCACAATGTCGTACATCTGCTGTACTGAGATACGCCCATAGGCCAGTTGGCACAGATCAATGACGTTAAAGATGAGCATGTCGAGGGCCGTTTCCCAAAATGCATCGTCACTTTTACCGCTGTCTTTTTCGGCTCCTGCGCGAATGACTGTTTTTAACACCTCCACGATATTTTCGGTAATGACGTTTTGAGATTGGCGGGATTCGTATTGCAGAAAGTTGAAGCGGTGCGGGCCATTGGGTTCCAAAATAATCAGATCCTGCTCGCGGCCGGTCAGTCGGCAGTAGTCCTGCCAGGCCTGTTTTTCATCGGGTTTGACTGTGAGCACCAACCCGCCAAAGCCGCCGGCTAAGTATTTTAAGGCCAGCATCCGACCCGAGCCGGAGGTTTTACCCGAGCCGATACCGCCGAAGATCTGTACGCCTTCCAGGGCGTGACGAATGTTCCAGGCTCCCCGCTCCTGTGAGGAAACCAGTTCAATCAGGGGCCGATCTAAATCGAACAACTCCATAATCAGTAAGCGGCATAGGAAAAGAGTTCAAAAATAATTATTTTTACCTGACAGACAAGTAATTGAATGAAAAAATCAGGCTTTAACGGTCATTTATTTATCAAGCGGTAGGTAAAGCGCCTAATAGAGCGGAAACATCGGCAGCAGCTTTCCCTTGAGACAGTAATATTTCGCGGTATCGGATGATAGTCAGGGCTTTAAAGTCAACAGCGGTCAGACCCTCCGGCAGGCGGACGGTGTCCCTTGCCATGAGGTCAAATAACCAAAGTTCCGCCATCAGGGAATGTTCCAAACGGGGTTCGTAGCCTAAAAATCGAGTCAATCGCTCTTTGACTTTCCCGCCGTAAATGCCGAACATTTTTTGATAACTTTGTACAAAGTGCGGAGCCGGTTCCGGGGAACTGTAGTGCAGCATGTCAGCATTGCGAATGAGTTTAAGGTGTTCTTCGGCCTGCTCGGTGAAGGCATCCGATGACAGGGTTCCCTGATGATAACTTTGCAGCAGAGCCCGCAGGTAAGGCTCATAATGCAGGGTAACGGCAGGGTGGGGAAGATAGCCCAACCGTCGCTCGATCAGGTCTTTGGTTTGTCCTTCCAAATTGGGGAGTACGGTGGCGCTTAAGGCCAGGTCTTTCCATGAGACCGCCTCGCTGATGGCCTCAGTGACCGCCTCTTGGTACGCCTTTTCGAAACGCTGCTCATTTCCGCCAAAGACGTTTTGAATGGTTTGCTGTCTCCAATCCATGGGGCCTCCGCTTATAAAAAGGATTCATCATTTTAGCATAATCGATCCATAAATCAAGCAATAAATCACTAAAGTTATGAGTGGAAAAGATGATAATGACGACAAAAAGAATGAACCGGCCTTTCCCGAAGGATACGAATACTTCGATGATTTGATCAAGGAAAGGCTAAACCGTCGGAAGGAAATTGATAAGCAGT
Source organism: Runella sp. (assembly GCF_027484545.1). GTDB lineage: Bacteria > Bacteroidota > Bacteroidia > Cytophagales > Spirosomataceae > Runella. Next base: position 10,655 of record NZ_JAIXST010000002.1, read on the forward strand.
TGGAAGCGGCATCGAAAGATACCTCAAAGCCCAATACCCATACGCCGAAATACACACCGCCGGGATTCACCACGGGACGACCTTCGGCCAATAAGGACTTTCCCATTCAAAAGCTGGAAGCGGAAAAAATGCAGATTGAGACGGGGATTAACAAAACAATAGAAAGGGAGATGCAGGACTTAGAAACTGATCCCAAAACGGCAGCGCAAATTCGTCAGACGGTCATGGACAAAATGTATCCCAATCAATTTGAAGGCAAGGGGGAAAAAGAGTTGGAGCGGGTAGGAAAAATGGAAAAGGATGTAGATGCCTCCCAGGATTACATGCGCGTTCAACTAAAGAATTTTAGGGAAGGCACTCCCAAAGATCCGAAGTCAGCGGAAGAGTTACGCAAAGAGTCGGCACAAACCCAAAAAGAATTTGACAACTCACAGGAATTTATGCAGCAACAAATAGCGGCTTTCAAGGAGCGTGGAGCTGAAAAAACACCGGAACAACCTCCGACGCAGGGGAAAGAGGAGGCCAAAGCGCAATCGACGATTTCTCCATCAGAGCGGTTTTCGCAGTCACTAAACTATACCAAAGCATTGGAGAAATCGGCGGATAAACCTACACCGACAAAAACAAAGGATGATAAATCGCCGGACAAAGATTAATGAGGCTCCGGTTCAATGCCACGATCTTTATTTTTATCGGGTTGTTTTTCCGGTTGGGCAGGGCGGTTGCCGCTGAGCCACGAAGGGAGTTTATCTTTGCCCTGTTCACTTACGTATTGGAGCTGTCCGTCCTGAAAACCGTTGGGTTCTTTGTCTTTCATCGCTTCCGTGAGCTGCCGGGCCAGTTCGGGCATGTATTTGGCGATGGTGTAGCCTTCATTAAAACGTTTTTGGTACTCAGGCGGAACGCTGGTGTTGCCTTCCATGATTAAAAGGTGTTACGGGCATGTTGCTGTAAATACGTGTCAATGGAATCCCGGTCGTAGAGGATAATTTTCTTTTGGGGCTGCGAGAAGCGGATTTTCCCTTCGTCCCGCAATTTTTGCAGGGTGGTCTTGGATTTGATGTTCAGCAACTGCATGGCCTGTTCGTCGGAAATCCACTTTTCCTTTTCTTCACCGTGGGTTTCTTTGAGACGGGCAACGACCTGCTCGATCAATGTATAGAAAGCGGCTTCTTCCAGACAGATGACTTGCATCGGGTAGTAGTTTACTTCAAAAAAGAAAAAAGTATAAATTTGATTATGCGAGCGTAGATAATAAATTTTTAGTTTCTTTAAATTTATTCATAACACTTGAGGCTCATATTAAAGAAAATGGTACTACAGATTCATCTGTAGTACCATTTTCTTTATAGATGAAAAATATATTATAGATATTTTTCCCATAAATATGTAGGAGATGTTGCCTTTTTCACGTTATTTTTGACAGATTGTTCAATGTTTCTTATTTCAATTCTCCTCTTGCTATCTTTATTCAGGAGGATACTTTGCTCAAATAACGTCATTATAATGTACCCCCAATTTAGGACAGTCTTTCAATTAGACGGAAGTATTGCTAAATTTGGTATTATGAACAAGCACAGCAAACGTAAATTCACTCCTGAATTCAAATTTAAGGTCGCTCTTGAAGCCCTTCAAGAGAAACAAACATTGGCAGAAATTGCGGGCAACGGGGCCGCCCGCGCGGTATGAACTTCATGCCAGTCAAATCAGTGACTGGAAACAGCAGGTTCTGAGCAATGGCGGAGGTTTGTTTGAGTCCGGTAAATCAGAAAAAGTATCTTTGGCAAGGGCTGACAACTCTGATAAACTCTATGAACAAATTGGTCGTTTACAAGTGGAGAATGCTTTTCTGAAAAAAAAGTTATCGTGAGCTTTAACACGACCCAGCGTTTAGCCATGATTCGGGGCCGCCCGTGCGGAAGAAAATCATGATGCTTTATCTATCAATCGTCAATGTGGGCTTCTGTCAATTAGCCGTTCAAGAGTCTATTATAAGCCTGTTGAACGTAACAATGACTTGGACGATGCCCTGATGAAAGCCATTGATAAAGAACACTTAAAATGCCCTTTTTATGGTTTCAGGCGAATGACAGTTCATTTACAGTCATTAGGATATGCTGTCAATCGTAAACGAATCAGGCGATTAATGAAGTTAATGAATATCAAAGTTATTTATCCTCATTCTAACACTTCTAAGCCCGATTCAGACCATCAGAAATATCCCTACCTGCTCAGAGATGTTGTCATAGACAGAGCCAATCAGGTATGGTCAACCGACATCACCGCACGGGCGGCCCCGCTATATCCCAATGCAGAAGGGTTTTATGTACTGTATGGCCATTATTGACTGGCACACAAGGAGCATTTTACATTGGTCTTTATCCAATACTATGGAATCCTGTTGGTGTACTCAGGTACTCAAAGATTGTCTTGCCAGGCATGGTAAACCTGAAATATTTAACACAGATCAGGGCAGCCAATTTACGGCCAATATTTTCCTTGAAGTTCTCTTGGGAAAACAGATCAAAATATCAATGGATGGTAAAGGAAGAGCCTTGGATAATGTATTTATAGAAAGATTTTGGCGAAGCTTAAAACAAGAAAAAATCTATCTGTATGCTTACGAAAATGGATGGCAATTGGAGCAGGGAATCACGGAGTATATGGCATTTTATAATTACCAAAGACCTCATCAATCTCTGAATTATAAGACCCCAATGTCTCAATACGAAATGGCAGCCTAAAAGTTATCCACATATCCACACAATTAACAAAAGAAAAAATCGGACCGC
>NZ_JAIXST010000061.1 GCF_027484545.1 Runella sp.
AGAAAGTCGCTATCCTTTTCCAAATTGGACAAGTGGCACAACTTGGCGATTGGTTGGTGCTTTTGGCAATTCAACTTGGAGAGGCAGCATTACATTTGATACACCGCCAAAAATAGAACAATGAAACGACTTTTTATACCGTTCCTTTTGATTTTGCAGGTCTCTTTTGTAAAAGCGCAAACCGCTTCCATTGCCGACTCGGCGAGCTATTTGTCAGAAATCAAAAAGGAACTCGTTACCCAATGGCCTAAAAATCGCACCATCAATCTGGTATTTCACGGGCATTCGGTGCCTGCCGGTTTTTGGCATGACCATGAGGTTCATACCTTAGAATCCTACCCCTATTTGATTTTGGGAAAGTTAAAAGACCAATACCCTTACGCTGTTATCAATGTGATTGTTACGGCCATTGGAGGCGAAAATTCGTTGAAAGGGCAAAAGCGTTTTGAAACCGAAGTTCTGAATCACAAACCTGATGTGTTAATGATCGACTATGCGCTCAACGACCGTTTTTCTGACATCAACGCCGTAAAAGAAGCTTGGGAAAAGATGATTCAAACGGCCTTGGCTCAAAATATCAAGGTCATTTTATTGACCTCTTCTCCTGATCAACGATTAGATATTTTGGCCCCGGGCAATCCTTTGGAGGCGCATGTGCAGCAAATCAAACAATTGGCGGAAAAATACCGGATTGGTTTGGCTGACCCCTACGATCAATTCAAAAAAGCAGCAGCTCGCGGGGAGTTAGCCAACTACATGTCACACGTTAACCACCCAAACAAAAAAGGGCACGAATTAATTGTAAATGAGTTGCTTAAATGGTTTAAGAAGTAATTTTAGAACGCTGATTTTTAAGATAATTATGATTAAAATAGGTTCATAACTAATCATAAAAATCATACAAAATAAGCGTTCCATCAATCAATTCGCCGCATTTTCCGATTTGTAATTGTATTCAGGACTGGCAATGACGGCAAATTTGTATTTCTCACCGTGATAATACGACTGCTCAATTTCCACGACAATATCGCCCGAACATACCACCGCGCTATCCAGCACAAAAGCAGGAATGGGCTTGTTTGATTCAAAATTGGTCGTATTAGGCTCCAGAATAGCCACGCCTAAGGTTTGCTGCACTTCACTGATTTTCAGATGGTAGGTATCTTCATATACTTTAAAATACGATACCTCAGTGGGAATTTTATTGATCTTGGGACATAAGGTCAGCGAAATATATTTAACCTCGTCTTTCATCAATAAATCATCGGCATACCGCAGTTGGTGCAGTTTTAAGACCGGCCCGCCAATGATAAAATGTCGTCCGTTAATTTCTGATGAGATACCGTCAGGCAGGATTGTTTTTTCAAGAACAATGTTTTTAGGCGTGAATCCTTCGGCAATCAAACTATCATGAAAACCGCGACGGGTCGCATAAATAGAGCCGAGGGTACGTAGCAAATGATGGTCTTCCGTACGGTTAAGAACAAACGTTCCTTTGCCTTTAATACGCCGTGCCCAACCTTTGGATTCTATTTCGAGCAAGGCTTTTCGGGCCGTCGTATTACTTATTTTATAATGCTTAATAAGCTCGTTTTCAGACGAAATTTGATCACCCGGGAGCAATTCTCCCGATTTTATCTTTTCAATAATTTCTTCACTAATTGTGACAAATTTCGCCTTAACTGTAAGCATTCTATTTCAAATAGTTATCCTGAAAATTTTGCTATGCTATATGAATAACAACATTGATACTTAAAAGAACCTGCTAAAATTTGGATTTCAAAATGATAAACCCAAAAACAATTTTATTTGACGGAAGTAGCAGAACTATTATTTCCAAAAAGTAAAGAAGAATCTCCATAACTCAAAAAACGATACTCATTCGCCAAAGCTTCTTCGTAAATTTTTCGCCAATCCGGCCCTACAAACGCTGCTATGAGTAACATAAGAGTCGAGTTAGGTTGATGATAATTAGTAATCAATCCTTTACAAAGTTTAAACTCATACCCGGGAAATATCATAATCTCCGTTTCTCCCACCAACTCTTTCAGATTTTGAACTTTCATGTAACTCAAAATTGCCTCCAAAGAATCGGCTGCCGAAGGTACTTGTTCATTTTGATACGGACTCAGTTTTTCAATCCAAAACGATGTTTCACCTTGCAGTAAACGTACTCCGTACCAATATAAACTCTCTAATGCCCGTACGGAAGTAGTTCCTACCGCAATAATTCTTCCCAAATTTTGCCGTAGTTTTTCCAGTAAATCTAACGTAAAAACAACCTGCTCTGCGTGCATCGTGTGCTCCACTGCATTCAGTACTTTGACAGGTTGAAAAGTACCCGCTCCCACATGCAAAGTAACAAAAGCATGATTGATGCCCTTTCGAGCCAAATTTTCAAAAACACGTTCAGTAAAATGTAATCCTGCGGTAGGTGCCGCAACCGCCCCTTCAATTTTTGAATAAACCGTCTGGTACGTTTCCAAATCCCGGCTTTCTGCTTTTCGATTCAAATAAGGCGGCAACGGAATTTCACCCAACGCCCGAATGACATCGGCAAAGGAAGGAGAAGAAAATGGAGGGGGAGAAGAAATAACTTCCCAACTAAACTTTACCCAATTATTCTCTACATCAGTCCATTCGGCCCTTATTCGTAATTCGTAATTCGAAACTCGTAATTCAGTAGTCAAAACCTCCCCCACTTTCCATCGTTTTTTATTGCCAATCATACAACTCCACACACCGCTTTCCGTTTGTTGCATGGCATCATTGATAATTCGCGAGGGTTCTTCAGGATGAAGCAGAAAAATCTCTATGACAGCTCCGGTGGGCTTTTGAAAAAACACCCGAGCAGGAATGACCTTGGTATCGTTGAAAACTAAAAAACTATCTGACGGCAGATAATCAGGTAAGTTAAAGAAATGCTCATGAGTAATTTTACCGTCCTGGTAAATCTGCAACTTAGAACTGTCACGAGGCTCCACGGGATATCGGGCAATTCGTTCATCCGGCAAATCGTACTGATAATCAGCAAGAAGTATTTCGGGGAGCATAACTAATCCTCTAACTTGGGTTTTATCATTAAACGAATAGGCAAAGCAATCAAAATGATACACAGGAATCCCACCACTAAATACAACAATCCCTCGAAAGCCGAAATTTTATAGGTGAACTCATTATTAACCGTGGCCAATGCAAAGACAGTCATACCAACGAGTGTATTGATCATAGCAACCAAACTGTAGATCCAATTGCGGAGGTGTTCGTTTAACTCATCACGTTGTGCAGCCCATTCAACGCGATTCGGAATAGGAAGCAGATCATTCGGAATCTTGAGTAACTGACGACCCAGTGCCAATAACAATACATTATTGACTAAAATCAGTCCAACGATAATATAGAATATTTCAGATTTTCTTATAAACTCGTCGGCTTTACCGGCAGCATCAAAATGTACACCTACATCTTCACTGAAAAGACTATAACTATAGACCGATACAACAAAAACCGCTATCATCGAAAACATTCGCCAAACGCGAATGGCCAAAGTTGTTATTTTCATAGGTAAAAAGTTAAGGGTTAAGAATTAGAAGTGAAAGGTTGACTAACCCTTACTATCTAACACTTAACCCTTCATACATGTTTTAAGAGAATCAAGTTACGGCGATTTCTATTTCTTCACCGTATTTATCGTAGAATTTAAACTCTGTAATTGGCAAGGAGCTATCTTTCAGAAGTTTAATCCACGATTTGAATTTAAATAACCATTTGAGTCGGGGCGACGGGAATCCCGCCGTGAAGTACGCGTGCAAGTACGGGTGAAGGGCTACCGACACCTTTTGTTCGTTTTGACGGGTCAACAAATATTCGAGATTACTTTCAATAATGTCCGAAATCAGGATACTGGGCTGAATAGTTCCTGTACCGTTACAAGTGGGGCATACTTCGCGCGTTACGATATTAATCTCAGGGCGAACCCGTTGACGCGTGATTTGCATCAATCCAAACTTAGTAAGCGGTAATAAGGTAAACTTCGAGCGATCGGCCTTCATTTCGGCTTTCATCACATCGTACAGTTCTTTTTTGTGTTCAGCTTTACGCATATCAATAAAGTCCACCACAATGATTCCGCCCATATCGCGTAAGCGAAGTTGGCGAGCTATTTCTTTGGCGGCTTCTGTATTGGTATGAAGCGCTGTATCTTCCTGACTTTCCTCGTTGTTGGACTTGTTGCCGCTATTGACATCTATCACGTGGAGAGCTTCGGTGTGATCTACGATTAAGTAACCACCGCCGGGGAGGCTTACCGAGCGACCAAATAATGACTTTATCTGCTTTTCAAGACCTACCTGTTCGTAGAGTTTATTTTTGCCGTTAAAGAGTTTGACAATTTTTTCTTTCTCTGGGGCAATCGTATGAATAAACTCTCTGATATCATCATACATCTCTTTGGTATCAACCGTAATACTGTCAAACGTATCGTTGAGCATATCACGCATGATGGAAGACGCACGGTTCATTTCTCCAATGATTCGGTCACGGGGTTTGGCCTCATTCAGGGCTTTCATTCCGTGTTCCCACTTCCGAATGGAGTTTTGGATATCTTTATCCAATTCATCCACGTCTTTGTTGGCGGCTACCGTTCGGACAATGATTCCAAAATTGGCGGGCTTGACCGAGGTCATCAGCTTATGAAGCCGAGTACGCTCTGCTTTGTCCGTAATTTTTTTGGAGATATTAACCGAATTGGAGAAGGGTACCAAAACCGCATACCTGCCTGCAATGGATATATCACAGGAAAGACGGGGACCTTTGGTTGAAATAGGTTCTTTAACGACTTGTACCAAAATGGGTTGGTTTTTCGCCAACAACTTGTCAATTTTACCCAACTTATCAATTTCCGGCTCCATCTTGAAATTATTCAATTTGCCGGAGGTGATGCGTTTGGCGATGACTTCTTTGGTCAGTTTGTTTAGAGACTGTACGTTAGGACCTAAATCATGATAGTGTAGAAAAGCATCTTTTTCATATCCGATGTCAACAAAAGCAGCGTTCAAGCCAGTAACGAGTTTCCGAACGGTACCTAAATAGATATCACCGACCGTAAAACTACTTTCCGACTCCTCCACATGGTACTCTACAAGCCGCTTTTCTTGCAAAAGAGCAATGCGAGTACCTTTTTGTGAGGCACTAATGACCAGTTCGCTACTCAATGTTATGAGGGGATATAGGGTGAAAACCACTGCATAAGAAATTACGCGCGGTTAAAAACAACTACATTGTCCGATAAATTATCGCAGAAGTGTATAAAATCCCAAAACCAAGGCGTACTTGTACCTTGGTTTTGGGATCAGAAATTATTTCTTCTTATGACGATTTTTTCTGAGGCGCTTTTTACGTTTGTGAGTAGCGATTTTATGTCTTTTTCTTTTTTTACCGCAAGGCATAGCTTTAAATGTTTTTAAGTGATTATTTTCTTTTATCACTGCAACTTCGTGTTGCAGCGTCGATTCGTTATTGATTTATATTACCCAAAAAACTTCAGATAACGGACAACCAACGTCTGTTTCATTTCAATTCTTTCTCCAATTCAGCAATAGCTGCCTGAATGGTGGGGTCTTTTTCCTGCTGTTTCACAATGGAAAGTTCTTCCAAAGCCTCCTTGTTTTTTCCGGTCTGAGCCAAAGATACGCCCAAATAAAAGCGAGCTTTGAAATTAGCAGGACGAACTTTCAGCAACTGACGAAAACGCTCAATTGCTTTTTCATATTGATTGGACCGCATTGAGAGCAATCCTAAGTTAAATAATGCCACCTCATTGGTTGGGTCAGTCGCCAGTACTTCGCGTAACAACATAATTCCCTGCATCGGGGTTTCCGTCGAAACATAGGTCATGGCGAGATTTGCCTTTGCACTAAGTAAATTAGGGTTTTTGTCGAGCGCTTTTTGGTACCACTCTCGGGTCTTCACTCCTAAATTCACTGTCTTTTTACTCTCCGCGGAAAAACCGAAGGCATCATAATAACGATCACCGGCTCTCAAGAAATTCTTCTCGGTAGGTTCTAACAAAGCAACTGCTTCTGCATATTTAGCCGAGCTGTCGAATTTTCTGATGTCTAAATAAAAATCAGAAAGCTGTACCCCTACTTTTACTTTCTCCTTTGAATCAGTTGCCGACGTGTATTGCTGAACCAGTTTACTCACTGTATGTTCCTGCTCAGTAGTCAGTGGAGCATTATGTGCATCGGAAGGTGTAGAAGCAGTTGCTCTTTCTTCCGCTACAGGTGACTGCGCCTGAGTGCTGTCTTTTTCGCCAACCTGTTTTCGTTCCTGCGTACTAACTACAACTCTGGGAAAGCTGTAAAGCCCTCCGGTAAGTAGTGTAGCTAACAAAATTACTATCCAAACTGAGCGATTCATAACACTTTTTTTAGCCTCTGAGCGGCACCAATACGATTACTTGTCTGAGCCTTTTACTTGCTCTACAAAAACTTTTGCAGGTTTGAAACTCGGAACATAATGCTCTTCAATCACAATAGCCGTGTTTTTAGAGATGTTACGGGCTACTTTCTTAGCACGTTTTTTGTTTACGAAACTACCAAAACCGCGAACATAAATATTTTCACCTTTGGCCAATGAATCTTTTACTACTGAGAAAAACGCTTCAACTGTTTCAGAAACGTGTGCTTTTTCGATGCCGGTTTGATCGGCCACTGCGGCAATTAAGTCTGCTTTCGTCACTTTTTTAAACTTTAAGGTTATAAAACTGTTATTTTTTGGAAATAAGTTTCAAAAATCCTGCTTAGCCGATGTGTTGTTAGCACTCGGCTTGTTTTGAGCGCACAAAAGTAGTACTTTTTCGACAAATTGCGAAAATCTTTTCCGTCTTAATTTCAAAAAAAACATTCCGAATCCATTGAATAACAAGTTTTTTGCTGAAAAGGTAATCCGTTGGTACCAATATCAGCACCGAGATTTAGCTTGGCGACATACCCGAGATCCGTACTATATTTGGCTTTCGGAAGTCATTCTCCAACAGACTCGTATTGCACAGGGATTGCCTTATTATGAACGTTTTGTTAAGACCTATCCCACCGTCTTTGACTTAGCCTCTGCCCCCGAACAGGATGTCATCCGGCTATGGCAGGGATTGGGTTATTATTCTCGTGCCCGCAACCTTCATCAAACAGCCAAATACATTGCTCAGGAGCTAAACGGCAAATTTCCTGAAACGTACGCACAGCTTCTTAAACTCAAGGGAATCGGCCCCTATACCGCTGCAGCCATTGCTTCTTTTGCTTATGACGAAGCTGTAGCGGTGGTAGATGGAAACGTCTATCGCGTATTGGCAAGAGTGTTTGGAATAGAAACAGACATTGGCAGTACGCAAGGGCAAAAACAATTTGCACAATTAGCAAATGAACTCATTCCCCACGACCAACCGGCGACTTACAATCAAGCCATTATGGAATTTGGGGCCGTTCACTGTACTCCTGTTTCTCCCGATTGTTTATTATGTCCGTTGCAGGCCGAATGCCAAGCCAATGCCAAAGGACGAGTCAATAAACTTCCGGTTAAACTCAAAAAAACGAAAGTACGGGAGCGATTTTTCAATTATTTTGTCATCATCCAAAACGACTCAGTTGCTATGCGCCAACGCACTGACCGCGACGTGTGGCAACAGCTGTATGACTTTCACTTAATTGAGACGAAAGAAATCATTTCTTCCCTTGATGAATTGCCCGGATTACTCACTCTAATGCCTATTTTGTCGAAGACAATCGTTACCGCCCCTGCTCGTATTTACACCCACATTTTATCACATCAGCGCATTCAGGCGCAGTTTTGGGTCTTACAAATCCCACACGGAGAGGTAGTCGAATTACCTGAAAAAATGACATTTTTAACCCATGAAGAAATTGAAAATGTACCCAAACCGGTATTGATTACGTCTTATTGGAAAGAGCAGTTTTTTTGAGTAAATTTGTCTTGGGAAAACAGCAAAAAATGAATCAATTCGTAACCTTTTAATTCTCAATTTATAACAATGGCTGGCGTAAACAAAGTAATTTTATTAGGCAATTTAGGAAGTGACCCCGAAGTTCGTCATTTAGAAAATGGCTCAGCAGTAGCTCGCTTTAACATTGCTACTTCAGAGAGCTATACAAACCGCAGCGGCGAGCGTGTAGAACAAACAGAATGGCATAGAATTGAATTGTGGGATAACTTGGCTAAGATCGCCGAACAGTATTTGAAGAAAGGAAATACTGTGTATATCGAAGGGAAATTACGTACCGAAACCTGGACGGACAAAGAAGGAAAGCAACGTGAAGGCAAAACCGTCCGTGCGAATACCATGCAGTTGGTAGGAGGTCGTAACAGCGGCGGCAGTGAGGAAAGTCAACCTTCTTATGGTGCTCCCCAATCTCAGGCGGCACCCGCACCTCGTCCCGCAGCGCCAAAACCTGCGGAACCTATCTCAGCTGATTTAGGAAACCATGGGGGTGATGATGATTTACCGTTCTAATGGAAATTCATAATAAAGCCTGACGGAGGAATCCGTCAGGCTTTATTGTTTTAAAGGCGAATTACCTGCATTTTAACTTCATAATTTTCCTTCGGTGCGGGAGGCATCACAGGATAAGGATTGACCTGTTTTAAAATAAACAAGTACTTCTGACTATTGATTGTTACGTCTAAGGAATCCTGGGTGACAAACCCTTTCTTTCTGCCAGGTTGTACGAACTGGCACTCTCCAAGACACATTTGAATTTTTTGTTGAGCATTTACGTTCAAATCCACCACTACTTCTCCTGCCCGAATACAGGTAGCATTGGACGGACAACGACTGTCTGCTACATCGTCAAATGACAGTTTAATCCCATCCACCTGCGTTTGCTGCTTCCATTTTAAGGTAAAATCCCCTGCTAAGTTTTGATCAACTGCGCTGAGATTTTCAGTTTTACAGCCAAAGGCTGTTAGAAATACGAATACGAGTGCTTTTTTTATGGCTAACAAACTTATTTCTTTTACGATACGAACACCGTGTCCATACCTAATCTTAAGACGCAACACGTTTAAAAATAGTTGGAATCTTTATTTATGAAATTAACAATCAAAGCACTGAATCACGTTGCAATATACGTAGCTGATGTTGAAAAAAGCATCGCGTTTTATCAAAACATTTTAGGCTTAGAAGAATTGCCTCGGCCTGCCTTCGATTTTCCGGGAGCTTGGTTTCGTTTGGGAACTGAACAGGAATTACATTTGATTGGAATTCGCACAGAGCCGGTAGTTTCGGGCTCAAGAAGTAATCATTTTGCCCTTGAAGTCAGCAACTTACCTGCCTGGGAAAATCATTTAAAACAAATGAATGCCACGTATCGTCCACCCAAGCCGCGACCTGACGGGATTCTTCAAATCTTCCTCCAGGATCCTGACGGTTATTGGATTGAGTTATTTTCAGGAGAAGCCAATTTATCCCATCAGGACATCAACCCAATGGGATAAAAATTATTTCTTTTCAAAAGCCAATGCGGCGCCGTTCATACAGTAACGCAGGCCGGTAGGGCGTGGGCCATCATCAAATACGTGGCCTAAATGGGCATCGCAAACGGCACAAATTACCTCATCGCGTTCCATTCCAAAGCTTTTATCTTTTTCGTCTTTCAGAACTTTTTTAGTAAGTGGAGCATAAAAACTCGGCCAGCCTGTCCCTGATTCAAATTTAGTATCCGAACTGAACAAAGGTGTGCCGCAACAAACACATTTGTAAGTACCTTTTTCTTTATTATTCCAATAGGGGCCCGTAAAAGCTCGTTCCGTTCCTTTTTGACGCGTTACGTAATACTGCATCGGATTCAGAATTTTTTTCCATTCCGCATCCGTTTTTACCACACGTTTTAGCTCTTTGTCCTGCTGTTGAGCGATTGCCAACGGCCCCATTAATGATATTCCTCCCAAAGAGAGGATGAAATTACGACGATTCATGTCTAATTAGGTTATTTGGTTGTTTTGCTTATAATAACGTAACAGTTCATTTGAAAGTTTTAACCTTACCATAAAATGCTTCCACATTGGCAACTTGCCGGCAAACGCGCCCTCGTAACGGGCGGCACAAAAGGTATCGGACGTGCAACCGTCCAAATTTTATTAAAGATGGGGGCCGAAGTAATGCTCGTAGCCCGCAATGCTTCTGAAGTCAACCAACACGTCGCCGATTATCAATCGCAAGGTTTTCAGGTCAGTGGTTTAGCATTGGATTTGGGAAGTGCTTCCGCTATCCAACAACTCACGCAGGCCGTTGCCGAGCAATGGGAAAATCTGGATATTTTGGTAAATAATGTGGGTACCAATATTCGTAAACCCACAATTGCTTACTCAAATGACGAATACGATTACCTCATCAACACCAACCTGCGTTCTGCTTTCTCGCTTTCTCAAGCTTTATTTCCCTATTTAAAAGCCGCCAAAGGCTGTATCGTCAATGTGACTTCAGTAGCGGGTCTTACCTCGCTTCGGAGCGGCTCCATTTACGGCATGACCAAAGCCGCTCTTAATCAACTTACGCGAAATTTAGCTTGCGAATGGGCCGCTGACGGCATCCGGGTTAATGCCGTAGCACCTTGGTATATTGAAACACCGCTGACCGAAACCGTTTTATCCAACCCTGACGCCCTCGCGGATATTTTGGGGCGAACCCCCATGAAGCGCGTAGGTCAACCGGAAGAAGTTGCCAATGCCATTGCGTTTCTTTGTTTACCGGCTGCAAGTTATATAACAGGCCACATTATGGCCGTCGACGGAGGGTTTGCTATTTATGGGTTTTAAATTACCACTCACAAAGCGCTGAAAAGGCACCTCTGTATTTTAAAAAAATTTAAAAAATACGCGCTAAAACTTTTTAGTGCGGAAAAAAATTCATTTTTTCGGGCTATTATTGACTTACTAAACCTTTCTCCTAACCATGTCTAAGTCTAATCAAAACCAAAGTTACGTCGGGCCTTTAATTATTATCGGTTTACTTTTCTTCGTTTTCGGATTTGTTACCTGGGTAAACGGTACCCTCATTACCTTTTTCAAAAAAGCATTCAGCCTCGACAACACCAGTTCTTACTTGGTTACCTTTGCTTTTTTTATCTCTTATACGGTTATGGCGATTCCGTCGTCAGAAGTACTGAAACGAACAGGCTTCAAGAATGGAATGTCGCTGGGTTTAGGGATTATGGCCGTTGGAACCATCATTTTTATTCCGGCAGCCCAGATTGCCTCCTATCCCCTGTTTTTAGTTGGACTTTTCACTATTGGTATCGGTTTAACTTTACTGCAAACGGCTTCTAACCCTTATGCCACTATTCTTGGACCGCGTGAAAGTGCCGCCCAAAGAATCAGTTTTATGGGGGTAGCTAATAAATTAGCGGGTATTTTCAGTCAACGGATATTTGGTGGACTGCTGTTGGCCGGGGGCGCAGCCGCTACTCCCCAAGATGAACTTCAAAAAGTGGAAGTACCTTACATGATTTTGACGGCGATATTGGTAGTACTGGCTGTTCTTATCAAATTTTCGAAGGGACTTCCCGACGTAAGTGAGGAACAGGTAGACGCCGATGGGAGCACTATCGTCGCAGCACACAACAGTGTATTTGCATTCCCCAATTTAGTCTTGGGGGTAATCGCCTTATTTTGCTACGTGGGTGCAGAGGTGATTGCAGGAGATACCATCATCAGTTACGGAATATCTCTTGGATTTCCGGAAAGCGAAGCCAGCGTTTTTGGCACCTATACCCTTTGGTTAATGTTGGCCGCTTACGGAATGGGTATTGTTTTGATTCCCAAATATGTGTCGCAAGGCACCTGCCTCCGTGCATCGGCAATTCTTGGCCTTATTGTGACGGTGTTGGCCATCTTTACCAGTGGCTTTACGTCAGTACTTTGTATCGCTGTTCTCGGTATGGCAAACGCCTTGGTATGGCCTGCGCTTTGGCCTTTGGCTCTGGATGGTTTAGGCAAATTTACCAAAACAGCTTCCGCTTTGCTGATTATGGGAATTTCGGGTGGTGCCGTATTACCATTGGTTTATGGTAAATTGGCTGATTCAATTCATAGCACTCAGCAAGCGTATTGGATATTACTTCCACTTTATGCTTTTATTCTTTATTACGGGCTGGTTGGTCATAAAAAGCGCAGCTGGTAAATATACCTTTAAAATTCAGTATTACCTTGAAAATCAGCACACCGGGCCGAATTTGCTTGTTTGGCGAACACCAGGATTATTTAGGATTACCCACCATTGCTGCTGCTATTTCGCGCCGCATCAGCATTGAAGGAACGTACCGAAATGATACCCAAATTATCATTCATTTACCTGATTTAAACGCAAAAGAGTCGTTTTTCCTCTCCGAAACATTACCCTATTCAAAGGGAAGAGACTATTTTCGCAGTACAATCAATGTGCTGAAAAGACGCGGTTTTGTGTTTAGCCGTGGACTGGAATGTAAAGTACACGGCAACATTCCAATTAACTCAGGAACCTCAAGTTCTTCGGCTTTGATCGTTTCCTGGGCCAATTTTTTGACAAGGCACGCCGACAATCCCACCGAAGTTTCGCCAAAAGAATTGGGAGAAATAGCAAACGCAGCTGAAGTATTAGAGTTTGGCGAGCCGGGTGGCATGATGGATCACTACTCAACGGCCATTGGCAATGTTATTTATTTGGAATCTACGCCCAAAATTTACGTGGAAGGTCTGCAACCCCAATTAGGAACTTTTGTCTTGGGCGATTCTCAACAGCCTAAAGATACACTGGGTATATTAGCGCGTTGTCGTTTCGGGATGGAAGCCATCATTCAAAAAGTCACTGAGTATGACCCAACTTTTTCCATTTTTACGACACCTTATGCACAGGCCGCCCATTACTCTTCTCTCCTCAACAATGATGAATTGGGGCTATTAAAAGCCAATTTGGAAGACCGTGATATTTTAAGAACCGGAAAGGAGCTTTTAATTCAATCACAATTGGCTGCTAATGGCGATTTTGACAAAGAATTTGGCCAACTTCTCTACCGCCATTTTGAAAATCTCCGCGACCATAAACGCACCTCTACCGAGAAAATTAACCGCATGATAGATGCCTCCATGAAAGCAGGGGCATTGGGTGGTAAAATTAACGGTTCAGGTGGAGGTGGATGCATGTTTATGTATGCCCCCGACCACGCCGAAGCCGTGGCAGAAGCCATTACCCGCGAAGGTGGTATCCCGTACATTATTACCGTAGATGAAGGCAGCCGGGTCGAAGCCTATCGGGAAGCTTAGGTATTTTTCACTGGACAAAATCTTTTAGGGTGTCCAAATCGTTTATAATTAGTAAGTTTGGGTGAAGGTTCAAACTTACTAATTGACATTTATTTATGAGAGTTTTTCTATCTCTGACCATAGCAAGTCTTGTAATTTTTGCGTTATCCTGTCAAAAAAAAGAAGAGTACGGTCCATTGCCCGATTTTCCCAATACCGTTGCCCCTTATGAATTTGCCTCCACCCCTGCCTGGCAGGATGAATTTGACATAGATGGATTGCCCGATGCTGCTAAATGGGACTATGATGTCGGAGGAAATGGATGGGGAAACAATGAACTGCAATACTACACCAAAGCCAACCCCAAGAATGCCCGAGTCGAAAATGGGAAACTTATTATTGAAGCCATTAAAGAAAGTTTCAATAGCAATAATTACACTTCAGCACGATTAGTCACCAAAAAGAAAGGAGATTGGCTGTACGGAAAAGTAGTCGTACGGGCAAAACTCCCAAAAGGCACAGGTACTTGGCCCGCAATATGGATGTTGGCTACTGAACAGACCTATGGTACAGCCTACTGGCCTGACAATGGGGAGATTGACATCATGGAACACGTAGGATTTGACCCTAATGTCATTCATGGCACAGCTCATACGAAAGCATACTACTTCTCAATTGGCACCCAAAAAACAGCAACAACCATCGTAGCAACCGCCATGAGCGACTTCCATGATTATATCCTGGAATGGACGCCGAGTGAGATAAAAATATCGGTAGATGATAAAAATTACTTTTCCTTTCAAAAAGAAAGCAGTGAATGGCAAAAGTGGCCGTTTGACAAGCCCTTTCATTTGTTGCTGAATATTGCGGTCGGTGGCAACTGGGGTGGACAAAAAGGAGTGGACAACAGTATTTTCCCACAACGAATGGAAGTAGATTATGTACGAGTATTTCCACTAAAGAAAAACTAAAAAAGCGGGTCCGGCCCGCTTTTTTTAATAAAGGATGTTTTCGTGGCTGCTGAAATTTTTAAAATAAAAGTCCTTTGCTAATCAGGGGATACAAAAAATAAAGCACGATGTAGCCGAAGATAACAAGAGTCAAACCGGCCAGCCAAATTGTTTGATCCAGGATAAGCGGAGTTCTCCTATTGTCATCCATGATCCGATAACTTTTTGCTGATTTCATTTATATAAAAAATGTTTTGGGGTTTCGTTTTGCAAAGGAGGCAAGTTTTTTCTTAAAACTTTAGAGTAGAAATACCTGTTTTTAAATAAAGTTATCTAACGGTCATTTGGCCGACAAAAACCATTCAAATTATTGCGTTTATTTACAAAACGCATCACCAGTCCAGTTACCTATCGAATGCCAGCATACATCACATTTATCGGAACTGCGGTTCCTGACCACACCATTGAACAGTCGTCCATTGCCGAATTTATGATACGGGCTTCTCAACTTGATTATTCGGAAGGTCGTAAGCTTAAAGCTTTGTATCGAAGTACAAAAATTCAGAAAAGGCATTCGGTATTGAAAGATTATGGACTTACTGAAAATTTTGAATTTTACCCAAATACTCCTGATTTAGAGCCCTTTCCGACGGTTTCTCAGCGAATGCTTGCTTACCGTCAATTTGCACTTCCTTTAGCGCTTAAATCCTTACAGGAGGCCCAGAATACTGAAAAACTAAACAACGTTACTCATCTTATCACTGTTAGCTGCACAGGCCTTTATGCCCCGGGATTGGACATTGAATTGGTGGAAGCTCTGCAATTATCACGTCAAACTCAACGCACCTCCATTAATTTTATGGGATGCTACGGGGCTTTCAACGGCTTAAAAATGGCCCATTCCATTGTACAGGCTGACCCCAATGCGAAAGTGCTATTGGTGTGTATTGAACTTTGTACTTTGCATTTTCAGAAAAAAATCGACGAAAATTATATGCTCTCCAATGCGCTTTTTGCTGATGGAGCTGCGTCCGTTATCATCGAAGGACAGCCACAAGGTTTGTCGCTGGAAATGCGGTCTTTTTATTGTGATTTACTCTTTGAAGGCCGTAATGACATGGCTTGGCACGTTGGAGATTTTGGGTTTGAAATGATCCTGAGTTCTTACATTCCTCGACTGGTCAAAGGTGGTCTTGGGGAATTGATGACCCAATTGCAACAAACAACTGCACTGCCGGATTTTGATTTTTACGCCATTCATCCCGGAGGAAGAGCTATTTTGGAAGCTGCCGAAACGCAACTTGGGCTTACCCCCGAAGACAATCGGTATGCGTATGAAGTCCTGCGCGACTACGGCAATATGTCTTCCTGCACGGTGCTGTTTGTGCTTCAAAAACTGCTCCAGGAAAGAAATCAGGAAGATGTAGGCAAACATATTTTCAGCTGCGCTTTTGGCCCGGGCCTGACACTGGAAACGGGCATTTTTAAAATCGTTTAATCGACCGGTCTCCTACTGATTTACACATTTTTTTGAATGTGTGTGACTTTATTGTACCTTCTGCAACTAATACTTTTATAATCCATCAGTCATCTTTAGCAGTGGAAAAAGTATCGTTACAAAAAGAGTTTGTGCAACTGATCGCTATCCAACAAAAGCTGATCCACAGCCTTTGCAGTCTTTACTTTTCCCAAAGCGAAGACAGAAAGGATATGTTTCAGGAAATAGTACTCCAACTTTGGAAAGCGTATCCTTCTTTCAATCATCAGTCAAAGGTTTCTACCTGGATGTATCGAATTGCTTTAAACACCGTTTTTGCGAAACTGAGAAGAGAGAAATCCCGTCCTAAAAACGAGCCTTATTCGGAGTACGCCTATCAGATTTCAGCCTCCGACAACTCTTTGGAACTGACGCAGGCTACTGAAGAACTGTATCGCGCCATTGAGCAACTTTCGGACGTGGACAAAGCCATTATTATGCTCTATCTCGAAGAGCACAGTTACGAAGAAATTGCAGGTATTTTGAATTTGAGTCGAACCAACGTCAGTACAAGAATCAACCAAATCAAGTCCAAACTTGAAAAACTTTTAAAAAACCAATTGCCATGAACTTAGACGAATTAAAACCTTTGTGGGAGTCTTATAAAACGCAGGTAAACGACCAATCGGAATGGAGTTCAGACGACATTTCCCGGCTTGTCAGAAATCGCCCCACTCCTATTCCATGGTATCAAAAAGCCCAGCGGCCTTTTCTTCATTTCTGTGTCAGTTGTTTACTCATAAGCATTACTTCAGGTTGTTAAACTTCTAAAAACATTCATCACATGTTGGCTTACATTATCTGGGACATTTCTCCCAACGTCATTACTATTGACTTTTTTGGCGCTTCTTTGCCCATCCACTGGTACAGTCTCCTGTTTGCATCAAGCTTTTTAGTGGGTCAAGCGCTGCTTTCTTTTATTTTTCGTTCTGATGGCGTAGCTGTCTCCAAAGTAGAATCTCTTTTGCTGTATATGGTGGTTGCCACCGTAATAGGTACCCGAGTTGGCCATTATTTGTTTTATGAATGGGAACTGCTCGTTGCTCAACCTTGGGACTGGTTTCTATCAATGATTAGCTTGCCTTTTTACGGATTAGCCAGTCACGGTGCCACCATCACCATTTTGTGGGCTTTATATCTGTACACTCGCCACCCCGACAACCCACCTTTTTTGTGGCTGGCAGACCGTATTGTCATCGCCGTAGCTTTGGGAGGTGCATTGATACGACTGGGCAACTTGTTCAATTCGGAAATTTATGGCAAGCCTACCGATTTGCCTTGGGGTTTTGTTTTTGTTCGCGAAACCGATTTTAACTTATTCCCCCTTGTTCCGCGTCATCCTACGCAATTGTATGAAGCTTTCTTTTGCCTGTTTTTGTTCGCATTTACTTTCTATTTGTGGAAATACAAAAGGCATACGCTGCCCGAAGGTGCGATTACGGGACTATTTATGATATTGCTTTTCGGATTTCGTTTTATGATCGAATTCCTCAAAACTCCACAGGAAGGTTTTGAAAACAATATGCTTCTAAATATGGGGCAATGGCTGAGCATGCCTGCTATCTTAACGGGCCTTATGATTCTTTTTTACGCTCAAAAACATAAATTAGTGACTTCAAAAACACATTTGATGAAAAATTAATAAGCATAGATAGTCTGATTGGGTTTCTTTTCGTAGTACTATCAGCTAACCAACCTATGAAAGAAACCTCCACCTCCTACAACCGAGCGCTGTTGACCGGCGCCGGTTTAACTCTCCTCCTTTTTGCCCTATTTTTAATCACCAATTGGAAACTGTCGGCCCAAGAACTCTTCATGGACAGTCCCTTCTTTTTGGCGATTTATTTTCTGATTTTTACCGTTGGGCACCCTGCTATTATGGCTCATTGGCAGGAGCGACTCAAAGAAGGTACAGAGAAGGTTTTGGTCTTTCCTATTTTGTTGATTGTGTTGCTGTATGCCTATTTGATTATCCATGGACACACCCCTTTTCAGGGTTCGGCAGGCCTGTTTATCTTCTATTTATTATTTCCAACCGTGGGGTTTTTGGCTTTCAAAAAAACATCTTTGCCCGTTGTTTGGTCAGATATTATATTTGTTTTATTAATCGTAATACCTGCCACAAGCATATCGTTTGGAACCGGCACTTCCCTGCCTTTCAATGGTTCGGGATTCAGCAATGCCATGCGTTTGGTCATTATGCTTTCGGCCGTTTATAGTTTTGGCTACATCCGTAATCTGTCCGACGTTGGCTTTTTCCCGAATTTTCGTTGGCAATCGCTTTTGACAGCCCTTGGAGCTTGGTTATCTTTTGTGCTTTTGATTGTAGTTCTGGGCTATTTTGGAAATTTCCTAAATTTCAGCGGCAACGACGTTTTTACCTCAAAATTCGCGTACGAATGGGTCAAAGACTTTGTCCGTATTTTTGTGGGAACGGCCCTGTTTGAAGAACTTTTTTTAAGGGGGCTTTTGCAGAATATTTTGGCTAAGAAAATCACGCAAAGCGGCAAATGGCCTGTCTACTGGAAGTGGGGATTTATTATCTTCTTCCTACTTTCGTTTGTTACCGGCTATTTTGTTCAGCTCAAAATGGCTTGGTTTCCTATGTTAATTACGGTACTGATTTTCATTCCTGCCTATTTTATTGAAAAAAAGCAGGTTACCCTTCACGGACCTTACACTTCATTGGCCATTACGAGCCTGTTTTTTGGACTGGTGCATTTCCATTCAGGTTCCCTTTTGTTCGTTGGATTGGCAAGTATTGCAGGTTGGGCTTACGGATACACTTACATGAAAACCAAAAGTGTATTTTATGCCGCTTTGGTACATGCTTTAGTCAACTCTTCCGAATTTCTTTTTCATATTTGAGGGAAAAACACGTTCATCTCAAACACCTCTCTCCTTATTATGACTGACAAAGAGACACTTCAACTGGCTTTGGCACAAGCCGCCGGCTTGGATGAAGAAAACTTTCAATTATCGGCCCCCTATTGGCAATATAAAGTGTACGACAAAGGAGGATTTTATAATGAGCAGCGGAATATTTGTCGCTATCTGGGTTTTATTTTGGAAGGCGTTTTCAGGACTTTTTACACCGATGACAAGACGGGCGATGATAAAAACCTATTCTTTTTCTCCCAACATCAAATCATTACTTCTTACAAAAGTTTTGTCACTCAAGCGCCCTGCAAATACTATACGCAGGCCATGACCGATGCTCGAATCTTAATGATAAGCCTTGAGCATCTTACTCAATTATATAAACTGTCGCATCAATGGGAACGCTTCGGACGACTGATTGCCGAACAGGCCTTTAACATCGTGATGGACAAAAACGAAGGTTTTTTGTTTAAAACTCCCGAAGAACGTTATTTGGAATTGGTAGAACAGCATCCTACCCTTTTGCAAACCATCCCTTTATACCATATTTCTTCGTACTTAGGCATTCAGGGGCCTTCTCTTAGCCGTATTCGTAAGAGAATTTCTGGAAAATAATGGCTTTCAACTTAGGCCTGTTTTGCAAAAATCAATTTATGGCAAATGGCTACTTTCTGAAGAAATTCCAGATCAGCCCTACGATACCACCTATTATCAATCCCAGTACTGCGGCGATAAAAACGTAAAAAATATAAACCGGGATGTAAACAATGAACCATGCCTTCAGTTCATAGCTCAGACTTTCGTACTGTGAAATGCTGAATGCTACGCCTGCCACAGCCCCCGCCAACATTCCGACAAACCCCACTAAGCCACCTCGCCAAAGGAAGCTCCAAAATGATTTGGATTTAGGACCCTGTACTGATTTCTCGATTGAATTCATATCCATGATTTTTACGTTTTTTAAGGAATAAGATAGAAAAACGGGTTTACTGCTTCAGTTTTTGGTTGGTACAGGAACTCCCGATTGGTAGTTGCCATTTTTATCTTTTCCACCATTGTTTTCTGTCTCCTCAAATGTCTCGGGATCAGCGCCTTCGACGATTCGGGTTTCATAATAGACGTTCTTTTTGTCTTTGGAATACGCTTTTTTCAGCCCAATAAACGTCGCTGCGTCGGCATTAGGGACGATAGACCACGTTACCTCTCGTCCCAATATCAATGCCCAAGCGTGGTTTTTATCTTTGAAGTATAGTTCTGTTATTTTCACAAAACTCTGCCCATCAGTCCCTTCCAACGGTTTATGTTGCCAATAAACTGTTTTTTTGTCCCGACAAACGTAATACCCATTGAACATTGGAATGAACTCAAACGTAGTAGGGTCGGCTCTTTCGATTTTAAGAACTCCTTCGTACACAAAATGACTGTCACGGGCGTATACGATTCCTTCGGCAGTCACATTGGAGGCTGTTTCATTCCGATTTGGCACAATTGTAAAATTTGCCGCATCATCACTAACGATTACGTCTCGCGTGTATCCGTGATTTTTATCTTTGGAGTAACTTCCCCCCAGCAATCGGAACGTAGCAGGGTCGGCATTGGGAATGACTTTACCCAATAAAAAAACGTGTTTGCCGTCCTTGCCATAGTCTTTATTGAGTGCCTCAAATGTGTCTGCATCAGCTACCTCGATAACCATCCGCTGAGCAGGAAATCCCGTATAAATCACGACTTCTCCCTTTTCAATTTTGTAGCCGCTTTTCATGCCGTCGGGCAGGCTGCACCCTTTGAGAAAGAAGGACAACAAGTTGAGCCCTACCGAAAAAACCGTTTTAAACATGGTGAAAACTCTTTAGTACTTTCCAAAACTACGGCCTCCCTACTCCTTTCAAAAGTCATAATGTATAACCGGCAGGTATTGCAAAAATTTGGAAGGAATGACTGTAAACTCGGTACTTTTTACGACTCCGTTCGTATAGTATAAAGCAAAGAATCAACACAAGAGCGGACGTGCTTCAAGTATGAAAAAAATTAGTAGAAAATCAGTTAAATACCTCCTCATCAGTCTGGTTGTCTTAACCCTGATTGGCTACTTTTACTTTATTCTCCCTTTTTGGGGTATTCCTTTCAATGCCCAACGACACGGCAACCCTCCCCTGACACCCGCCTGGGTTTTGGAATGTTGGTTGTGGGAAGACGACCAAAACACGGCCTCGTACGAAGATTCTTTACTGGACGGCTACGCCAAACACGACATTCCCGTCCGTACGTTGCTGGTTGACAGTCCGTGGAGCTTGCGTTACAATGATTTTGAAACCGATACCAGCCGTTATCCTCAGTACGGAAAGTGGTTTACGGGCCTGCAGGACAAAGGGTATCGCGTGGTTTTGTGGATGACTTCCATGGTGGATAGCCACAACAAAGACACTAAAATTCAGGAATCGAAGGAGTTTTATCAGGAGGCCAAAGACCAGGGCTATTTGATTGGCAACGGCAACGAAATCAAATGGTGGAAGGGCAAAGGAGGTTTTATTGATTACACCAACCCCGAAGCCAAAAAATGGTGGCAGGGTATGCAGCAAAAGGTCCTGAAATACGGCATTGACGGTTGGAAACTGGACGGTACGGCCACACTATTTCGGAAACAGCTTGGCCCGCTTCCCTTTTTATACCAAAAATCACACGCAGGTTGGCTAACTACCCGCCAATACATGGATTTGTATTACCGGGAAGAATACCTCAACGGACTCAAAAGCAACCCCGAATTTGTGACGTTGGCCCGTGCCATGGATCGTTGGTTTCATCCCGAAGGATTTGCGCCGATTGATGCTTCGCCCGTCAACTGGGTAGGCGACCAAAAACACTATTGGGAAAGCAAAACGCAAACATTAGCCAAAGGCGAAGTTCAAAAAGACATTGCTCTGGAAGGAGGGCAGGGCTTTGAATCAGCCATTCAAAGCATCTTAAAAAGCGCTAAAATGGGCTACAGCGTCATCGGCTCCGACATTGCAGGCTTTTCGGGAGATTCTATTCCCGCTCGATTGTACATTCGTTGGGCCCAGTTTTCTACCTTTTGCGGCCTGTTTCTCAACGGCGGGCACGGTGAACGGACACTTTGGAAAAGAAGTCCCCAAGAGTTTGAAATCATTCGTCGCTTTTCGTGGCTGCATACCGAACTGGTGCCTTATATGTACAGTTATGTAGTGTCAGCGCACTGTGGCGGCACTCGTCTACAACGCCCGGTTGACGGAAAATACCACTACTTATTTGGTGATAATCTGTTGGTTGCTCCGATTTACAAAGATGAATTGGAAAATGAAATCCATCTGCCCGAAGGTCAATGGCGCTACTGGTTTGATGATAAAGAAGTGATAACGGGTTCCCAAACTTTTACCAAAAAATTTCCGTTGGAAGAGTTTCCACTTTACATCAAAGAAGGAGCCATTATCCCCCTCAATGTCCAACGCACCTACACCGGAATCGGTGATTCTACTTCGGCGAACTACCTTACCTGGCTCATTTACCCTAAAGGCAAAAGCGAATTCACAGTGTATGACACCAAAGACCAAACACCTACGACGCTCATCGTTGAGCAACAGGGTGATGAAATTCATCTTCGATTCAAAGGCAAGAAAGTAACATCGCTTTTTCGGATACATTCTGCGGTTCGGCCTAAGAAAGTGTTGGTAGATGGAGTGGAAAAAACGTTTCAATACGATGCAAAGAAGCAGAGATTGACATTAAAACAAGAGTTAAACGAAGCCAAATCGAAGTAGAAACTATTTAGAATATAACACGGATTGAAGGGGTCAAACGGATTTTACGGATATTTTTATCACTCGTTCAACCGCGCTTCTTCTAAATCCAGTTCGTATTCTTTGTTACGAATGATTTCATCGGAATAGCGTTTTTCGGTGCGGAGTTTGTGAAGTTCACTGCGGCGTACGGCAACGAGCTCCAACAACATACGGCGGTACCTGGGCAGGAAAAGTGCGGCTGCCGCGTCTTTTTCTTCCTTCTTCAATTTGCGGTTGGTAATATCTACCATGCGCTCGTAGCGTTCTTTGATGCGGGTATAGGCATCAATCGAGCTTAATTCGTCCATGTAGTTGCTTTGAAGATGGCTGAGTGCGGCTTCGGCCATCCGCAAACGAATGATAATCTCGTGTTCAATTTCTTCGTTGTCATCCTCCTTGATTTTCAGCCATTTGAGAATCGGCGACAAACTCAACCCCTGAAACACCAACGTAAACAGGATGACCACAAAAGTAATGAACAAAAGTAAATCACGGTGGGGAAAAGCAATACCATTGCTCAGTGTAAGCGGCACCGCCAATGCGGAAGCCAACGATACCACGCCTCGCATTCCGCTCCACCCGATCAGGAATTCATTTTCCCACTTCAGCCTTTTCTCTTTGTACATAAGCGAAGATAAAAACGCCCCGGAAAATACCCATACAACGCGAATCACAACAGTAACTACACTGATAATCAACGAATAAAAGACAAGTCCAAAAATAGAATATTTCTCCAGACCAGTAACAATTTGTGGAAGTTGCAAGCCAATCAGAATAAAGACCAGCCCATTCAAAATAAAAATCAAGGACTCCCACACCGAATACGCCTGAATCCGAGAGTTGTACGTAAAAATTTCATGCGAACGATAACTCAAAAACAACCCGCCCGTCACTACCGCCATTACGCCAGAAAAATGATAATGTTCCGCTGCGATGTACATCAAATAAGGAGAAATGACCGTCAGCGAAGTATCAATACTCGGCGTAGTGGGCATAAATTTATGAACGAGATACAACACGTTCGCAATGGCCAATCCGATAGCAATCCCCATACCTGCCACCATAAAAAAATCAGTCGTGGCTTTCATAAGCGTAAATTGGCCCGTCAGCACGGCGGCCAAAGCAAAACGGAAGACAATTAACGAAGAGGCATCGTTGATGAGGCTTTCGCCTTCCAGAATCGTCACAACGCGTTTGGGCACTTTTACCCCCTGCAATACCGACGTTGCCGCCACTGCATCGGGCGGAGAAATGATTCCTCCCAATAAAAAACCCAAGGCCAGAGGGAAATCGGGAATGAGCCATTGGGAAACAAAAGCAATAGCGGTGGAGGTAAAAATTACCAAGCCAAAAGCCAGCATACTGATAGCTTTACGGGCGGCCCAAAAATCCTTCCATGACGTATTCCAAGCCGCTGCGTATAATAATGGAGGTAAAAAAAGCAAAAAAACTATATCCGGATGCAAAGTAACAATGGGAATACCCGGTATAAAACTGATGAGCAGCCCCGCAATGACCAAAAAAATGGGATAGGATATTTTGAGCATTTCGCTCAGCATCGCCAGCATCGAAATTCCAAACAGAAGTGCTAAAATCAGCAACAGATTTTCCTGAATCATACGTGATAAGATGGTGGATAGAAGAGTAAATATAGTAAAAAAGTCGTACGATAACTATATGATGCAGTAAGAGGGATATCTGTGCGCAATAGTTATCCTAACAATACAGAGATTCTCGTAAATTGCACCTATTAAGAAAGAAACGTATCCGTTTCTACCTTAACAAACAAGCTATGTATTTACAATAACCTATTGATGATGAAGCCCTTAAAAACTCTCTGCCTTGCATTGCTACTTTTCCAATGCAAAACCACCCAAGAAACCCCCACTCATTTAAAATCACTTTTTGCCGATGTTGAAAAATTAAAAGGAAGAACCGAATACATCAATTCTCCTTTTGTCGCGGCTGGTGACCGGGTCTATTTGGTGGGTCACCAAGACGGTACGTTTCCTGACCTTGGTTGGCACGTAACGGGCGAAATGGGCGGCATTTGGGACCATCCCATTAAACTCATGGACGGTTTTACGGCAGAAATCGCCTCGGAGGGACAAAATGTATGTCTTACCAAAGCCGATACTTTTTACAATTACCCTTTCGCCAACGAACACCTTTATCAATTGCCGTCTTTGGGTTTGAAAGTGGAACGGCTCCAATTCGTGCCCGATGGAAAAGAGGCTGTAGCTATCGAATATACACTTTTCAACGAAAGCGACAATCCAAAAAAAATAACGTTCCACTTCAACGGAGTTTCTGATTTACGTCCTACGTGGCTTGGTGAGCGCACGAATATGAATGACGGAAAAGACGAAGCAACCTACGACGAATCCGCTAAAAGTTGGATGATAAAAGACAGTTTGAATGAATGGTACGTGGCTTTTGGCTCAACACTTACTCCCGTTTCGCATCAACAGAACACCGTCCATTGTGATTACAAACCTGCGGGAAAAACAACCAATGCATCGTTGAGTTATGAACTGGAAATTCCTGCCCATTCATCCGCAGTAATTCCATTTACAATTTCAGGTTCGTATAAATCTTCGTCTCAAGTCAAGGAAACATACCAAGATGTTCAGAAAAATACCGTCCAATTATTGAAAGACAAAAAAGAACGATACAAAGCCATTGCCGCCAAAACCCAACTGACCATTCCCGACAAAGATATCCAACTGGCTTTTAACTGGTTGAAATACAATTCCGATTGGCTGATTCGGGATGTACCCGAAGTAGGGCGCGGATTGGCGGCGGGCTTACCCGATTATCCGTGGTGGTTTGGGGTAGACAACGAGTACTCGCTGCAAGGCGTATTGGCCATTGGCAATGTTGACATTGTGTATAAAACCATTGATTTATTGGTCAAAGAATCCGAGAAAGTTAATAAAAGCAACGGGCGGGTATTACACGAAATGTCTACCAACGGTGCCGTTTTCAATCCCGGCAACATCAACGAAACCCCTCAGTTTGCTACGCTCATCTGGACCGTTTATAAATGGACGGGCAACAAAGAATTTTTGCAAAAGTATTACCCTTTCGTCAACAAAGGGTTGGATTGGTTGATGAAGGAAAATGACAAAGACGGCAATTTACTGCCCGACGGATTCGGAATGATGGAAATTCACGGACTCAACAGCGAGATGATTGACGTAGCGGCCTATACCCAAAAAGCGTTTGCCGATGCGGCAGAAATGGCTTCCGAAATGGGCGACAAAACACTATCTACTAACTACCAACAGGCTGCCAATCAGTTGAAGCAAAAGATAAATACCGATTTTTGGGCACCGGAAAGTCAATCGTACGCTGATTTTATCGGGACCAAAGAACAAACCCTGCATTTGATTAAGGATGCCATCGTCCGGGCAGATACGCTGAAAAAGCCGTGGGCGATTACCGAACTTAAAGCTACCGAAGCGAAGGTATTAGGGTTGCCTGCCAAAACAAAAAAAGGATTTGTACTTTTTCACAATTGGGTTGTGAATACACCAATGGAAATGGGGATTGCCGATACCGCCAAAGCACTCATTGCGCTCGAAACGGGTCACAAATTTGTCAACCCTTACGGTATGTTTGTCACGGGAATCGACCGCGATGAATCGGCGGGCAAAGATGTAAGCTCCTCAGCCAAAGGCAAGAAAACCTTTACCTACACAGGTGCCGTAATGACCTTACCCACCGGCGTGCAGGCGATTGCCGAAAACAACTACGGTCGCCCCGACCAAGCCTTGGATTACCTCAAACGCATGACCCGTGCTTTCAGTTTTGCACTGCCAGGCTCCATGTACGAAGTATCGCCTGATTATGGCATGTTTACACAGGCTTGGACGCTTTACAGTTATGCTATACCGTTGGTCAGACAATTCTTTGGAATTCAACCTATAGCATCGAAAAAAATAATCCGTATTCAACCCCAAATGCCTTCGACTTGGGACAATGCGCAATTGGAAAATGTAACGGTAGGTAACAATCAGTTAAAGGTAGTTTACGGTAAAAATCTAAAAACGGTCAAACTAACCATTGAACAAAGTCAGGAAGATTGGCAAATCCAATTGGCATTTCCTGCTCAAAAATACCGCGTTTGGAAACTGAACGGCCAACCCATGAATCCGAAGAAAGCAGGGAATTTTGATATAATTGAAGCAAAAGGCGCGAAAATTGAGTTGGAATTGGAGAATTGATTGACACCGAGTTGCGGTCACACCGACCAAGCCCAAAAGGCTCGTTATTCGCTTTATTATCAGTTTTTAAGCCTTTTATATTTTTCAACTATAAATCGTTCAATCCCTGGTTTTTCTAATTTTTCTACCCCTTTTTGAGTTAATGTATCATTGGAAATTTTAACTGTAAAATCAAATTTGTGATTTTCCCATTCACGACTGTTGAAGTATTCCAAATGCTCTGTGTAATTACTGTCAACCAATGTATAAGCCCCGCCACCTGCCGAATATGCTGCCGTAGTAGAGTCTTTTCCTTGGTTTAAATCATGACTAAAAAAAGCAAAATGCGTTGGGTTAATAATCTTTATCATTTTGATCTTAGGGTTAAACGTTGAAAAGGTCGAATCCTTTTCAGTGCTTGTGGCCGAAATCAGATCCCACGTACCGATGATGGAAGTTTGTTCCTGCTTTTTAGCCGTATCACACGAAGTGAAAAGGAAAACAGTTAAAAGGAAGCCAATTAGTGATTTCATAGTTGGTGTAAGAGTTCAGTTATTGAAAATGACGTGGTATTTATTATTGTTATTTTTTCAACTTCTTTATCAACATTTTAGCAATAACCTCATAGCCCTTGTCAGAAGGATGTAGCCCATCGTAGGTCATATCAATCGCTTCAAGTGGGTACGGATATTCGTCGGTTTCGGGGTTAAAAGGGACGTCAATAAAGGCAGGATATTTAAAATTTTTATACGTCCCGGTTTTGGGGTCTTTTAATCGTTTGTATTTTACCAACTTCTTTACTTTTAAACGATTGGTGTTGTACAAATCAACCACGCTAATGTGTTCAAATTTTCCAATGGCATTGATAGCTTCTGCGAACTGAGCCAATGTCTGTCCTTTTTTATCTTTATAAGAGCCATAGGCGTTGTTTTTCATATTGGCAACGTACACAAAATCAGCCCGTTGCATCGGCGTTATCAAAATGATTTTTGCATCTTTATTTAAACTTCGAAGTTTATTGATAATGAGACGAAAAGAACCATTTAGGGTTCCATTTCCTGTATTGTTTTCATAATCCGAAAAAGCACCCAACGGCCTGCCTACCCACCAATCATTCGTACCCAGAAAAACGGAATAAACATCTGCTTTTACCAAATTCAATTCTTCAATTTTTTCGGCAATCCGTCCCGAAGTCCAGCCGTTATAGCCTTTATTAATATATTCAATATCAGGCAATTGCTCAACAACCCGAGTCATGTACCCTTTGGTAATTCGGTTGCCCGTTTCATTGGCGTGTTCGTTTAAATACGTAATAGAATCTCCAATGACAACCCAAGTGGTTTTTTGGAAAGCAAAAGAACTGAACAGAAAAATTAAGACAACAAACGACAGAATTCTTTTCATTTTTAAAGTTTCTAAAATGATAAATTTGCAATAAATAACCGACAATCAAAAAACTTACTTTTACTTTACACCCTACCCTCTACCCTTTCCACTTATTTAGTAATATGCGGACTTTCAAAACCTAACTTTTTCAGGCCTTGCTGAATTTCAGGAATTCCCATAAACAGTTTCCAAAACAAGCCCGAACGGTGGTTTTCAATCATCACAATTTCCGGACTCTGATCTATGGCTAAGTACGAATCTGCGTACCAGTTTTTAGATTCGTTCATGGCATCTTTAAAGCCGTATTCACCCCACAATTGAGCACCTTTTTCTTCATAAAAGTACCGCAAAGCTGCCATGGATTCTTTGGGCGTATACGGAAACGAGGATATCGCCGCCGCTGGGGAAATGACACCCAAATCATTGTCGGGCGAATGTGCATTGTAACCTTCGTGATTATCACTCGCCGTCAGTCCCCAACAAGTGGGGCCGTAGCCTTTAAATTTGTTCGGATTGGCCACACAATGTTTGTAATTGATGAGCGTATGGTTCACGTTTTGCTCCCAATAATCCGCATATTGGTCTTTTAATCCGCGCGGGTCCAGTCCTAAAAATGAATAATGCAAAAAAAACAAAGGGCCGCCGTACTCAAAACCTAAAGGCAGTTTTACACCATAATA
Organism: Runella sp.; assembly: GCF_027484545.1. Lineage (GTDB taxonomy): Bacteria > Bacteroidota > Bacteroidia > Cytophagales > Spirosomataceae > Runella. The sequence continues at coordinate 28,726 of NZ_JAIXST010000061.1, forward strand.
CTCTTTCCCATTCTTAAAATGGCTGCTTTGGGCCCAGCATTTGTCATAATGCTCTTTGGAAATGGGATAACGCCTTGAGGAAGCCCCCAAAATATAGGTAATCAGGGTTTCGTTCCAACCCCGCAATTCAAAATTCATCGCCCATCCTTGGTTCGGGCTCCAATGCCAATACAGCTGATTGACCGACCCGCGCGTGTACCAGTCAAATTCCAGTTCATCCCACATCCAGGTGATTTTTTGGCGGAGGTCTCGTTCTACAGCATTGTCTTTGTCAAAATAAGCTCGGGCACACAATAGACCTTGAAAAAGATAAGCCGTTTCTACCAAATCGCCTCCGTCGTCTTTGCGACCGAAGGGAATGGTTTTGCCTGTTTCGCCGTCTAACCAATGTGGAAAGGCACCGTGGTAGTTAGACGCTTTGAAAAGAAAATTGGCTATTTTTTGGACTCTTGCCGCCGCTTCCTCCCGTTCAATCCACTTACGCTCCGCTCCCACTATGATGGCCATCACACCAAAACCTGTACCGCCACTGGTACAGGTTTCGTGGCCGTAGCCAAATGTAGTATTGCTGCGCTCGCGGGCAAGTCCGCTCGTGGGATGTCCAAAATCCCAGAAATAACGTAACGTTTGTTTCTGTGCCAAGTCAAGCAGGGCTTCATCCGTTAATTTTTCAGTCGGCTTAGCTATTTTTTGACTGAAACAAAACAAAGGCAAAACCGCCAAAAACAAGAATAAAATTTTACGATTCATACGAAATGTTGTAAGTTCCAAACGCGCTAAAATTACATTTTTTCCCGTAATTATTTAGCTTATCTCCGTCCCGAGGGTGTACGAATAAATGCAGAGCAATACTAAATTAGCCACAAAAAACGATGGACAAACAAAAAGCGACAGAAATTCTACTTTCCAAGTTAGATGAATGGGAAAAAATGCCCAAGCCTG
>NZ_JAIXST010000336.1 GCF_027484545.1 Runella sp.
CACTAAAACAGTTTCGCCTATATCAGTTGTGATTTCAATTTTTACTTTTGCCATAATTGTGATTTTGAAAACAAAAATAACAGGACAAAAGGGTTAACACACAAAATATTACAGCGGGTTTAATTTTGAGCCGTTAACGGTTAACGATTAACAGATAACGGTTAACTTGTACTTTTAAGCACCATTTACAGCACGTTTATGAATACAGAAATTCTCTCTCGCATACAGTTTGCTTTCACCATTGCTTTTCATTACATCTACCCTCCTCTCAGCATTGGTTTAGGCATTGTTCTGGTCATTATGGAAGGTCTGTTTCTCCGCACCGGGAAGCCCATTTATGAGCAAATGACCCGTTTTTCGATTAAGATTTTTTCCTTGATTTTTGGCATTGGAGTCGCTACCGGCATTGTGATGGAATTTGAATTTGGCACCAATTGGGCCGTTTATTCACGTTACGTAGGCGATATTTTCGGCAGTGCCTTAGCCGCAGAAGGGATTTTTGCCTTCGCGCTCGAATCCGAATTTTTAGGTATTTTACTTTTTGGCTGGAATCGGGTAAGTCCGAGAGTGCACTTCTTTTCTACCATTATGGTGGCCTTGGGCTCGATGTTTTTAGCCATTTGGATTGTGGTGGCTAATTCCTGGCAACAAACTCCCGCAGGATTCAAAATTGAAAGAGAAGGCATGAAAGCCCGAGCGGTCATTACTGATTTCTGGGAAATGGTCTTCAATCCCTCCAGCATGAACCGACTTTCTCACGTAATTATTGGGTCATTTTTGGCGGGTTCTTTTCTGGTTTTGAGCGTGAATGCGTACTATATTTTACGGAAACGTCACCTCGAAATCGCCCGGGCAGGATTCAAAATTGCCTTAACGGTGGCAACTGTGGCGTCTCTTTTACAGCTGTTTACGGGGCACCGTTCGGCTGATGGTGTTGCTCATAATCAACCTGCCAAATTAGCGGCGTTTGAAGGACATTATGATTCATCGGCTGTGGCCGATATGTATTTATTCGGTTGGGCAGATGCCAAAAATCAAACAGTAACGGGTTTAAAAATTCCCGCCGGTCTGACATTCTTGCTTCACCAAGATTTCACAACCCCCGTTAAAGGTTTGAATGCTTTTCCGAAAGAAAATCGCCCTTCTGACAGGGCCATTGGTTTTGTTTTTCAAACCTACCATATCATGGTAGCCATCCGTATGACGCTGATTGGGCTTACCCTGTTGGCTTCTTTTCTATGGTGGCGAGGAAAATTATTTCAGCAAAAATGGCTTTTACAGATTTTTATCTGGTCGGTATTACTGCCGCAAATCGGAAATCAGGTGGGTTGGTACTCGGCCGAAGTAGGACGACAACCGTGGGTGGTTTATGGATTATTACGCACTTCTGATGCTCTCTCGCAATCGCTCCGAGCGGAACAGGTATGGTTTTCTTTAATTATGTTCACCTTCGTCTATGCGTTGCTGTTTGTTTTGTTTTTGTATTTACTCAACAAAAAAATCAAACATGGTCCCGTTGATTTTCACGCAGAAGAAATTCCTGATAATTCCAGACGCGATAACCCCATTTTAAACTGATGGAAACGATATTCGGTATTGACTTGCCTACGTGGTGGTTTTTAGTGCTTGGAGCCGTCTTAAGTGGCTACGCTATTCTGGACGGTTTTGATTTAGGCGCAGGGGCTTTGCATCTGTTTTTGAAAAAAGAAGAAAGCCGCCGTATTGCTCTCAACGCCATTGGTCCTGTATGGGATGGCAACGAAGTATGGCTTGTGATTGGCGGCGGCGTCCTGTTTGCGGGCTTCCCGGTCGTTTATGCGACCATCTTTTCGGCTTTGTATGAGTTGTTTATGGTCTTTTTGGTTATGCTGATTTTTCGTGCCATTTCCATCGAATTTCGCTCCAAGGAGCCGATGCTTTGGTGGCGCAGGCTCTGGGACGTCAGCTATTGCGTTTCGAGTATTTTATTGGCTCTGTCGTTGGGATTGGTGTTAGGCAATGTTATCCAAGGTTTGGCCATTGACCAAAATTATGCCTATCAAGGTACCTTACTTGACCTTTTCAACCCGTACTCATTGCTTATTTCAGTGACGGCGCTGGCGTTGTTTATGATGCACGGTGCTATTTATTTGGTGATGAAAACTGAAAACCGCCTCTACGCCAAGCTTACTATTTTAGTTAAAAACACCACCATTTTCTTTGTATTGATGTTTGCACTTACCTCCGTAGCTACGCTGCTTTATATCCCTCACATGGTGGCCCGCTACAAAGAAGTGCCTTATATGTTTGCGTTTCCAGTATTGGCCATTTTAGCCGTAGCCAACATTACTCGACAGATTTCTCGCCGAAAGTACTTCTTTGCCTTCCTTTCCTCCGCTTTTGTGACGGCCATGCTGATGATTTTGGTGGCAGTGGGTCTGTATCCGAATATTATTTTATCTACCATTGACCCTACTTTGCACATCACGGTTTACAACGGTTCTTCTACCGATAAATCACTCAAAATCATGCTTACTTTTGCCGCAATCGGGGTACCGTTGGTGGGTATCTATTCTATACCTCTTTTGTTTTCTGGACTTTTCGAGGAAAAGTAAAACTGGATGAAACAAGTTATTGAGTCAATTACCTAATCGTCAACTTAGCTAATTCGGCCAGAAAGTCGTCTTTTCGGCGACGGGCCACTTCGATTTGAGCATCATCGTTCATAACAACGGTACCCCCTTCGCCTTTGATGTATTTTTTGACGTGTCTAAGATTTATCAAATATTGGTTGTGTACCCGCACAAAATGATAAGGTGAAAGCAATTCTTCGTATTCTTTCAGGTTTTTAGAAACCATAATTTTCTTACGCCCCACAAAATAGAACATTGTATAATTGGCATCCGATTCACAGCGCAGAATGTCTTTGATAGGCACATAAAAAACTCCTTCCTGCGTCGGGAGGGCAATCTGCATATTTTCTGACTGTCCTCCCCGAAGATTTTGAAGAAGTACCTCTACATTGGGAGCCGACGGTTTCTTGTTTTGAATTCGCTCGGTCGCCCGTTGAATCGCCGTTTCCAATTCGTCCATATCGACGGGTTTTAACAAATAGTCCACCGCACCGATTTTGAAAGCTTTGACGGCATAGTGGTCAAAACCTGTCGTAAAAATGACTTCGAAATTGATTTTTTCTAAACTATCCAACATATCAAAGCCACTCTTCCCGGGCATTTGAATGTCCAGAAATACCAAATCGGGTGCCAATACCTGAATGGCCTGTATCCCTTCTTCTGCCGAATGGCAAAACTGCAATACAAAAATTTGGTTGGCATAGGGTTCGAGCATTTTTTTGAGTGCCTGACACCCCATGAGTTCGTCGTCAACAATAAGAGCTTTAAGCATAACATAGCGGCGTAAATACGCCCTTTTTGAGTAGTTAGTTTTTCGTTTGGGCTAAATCAGGCAATACAATTTTAACGCGAGTTCCAACTGCCTGTTTTTGAGTATTATACAAATCATCAATGATAATTTTGGCTCCGACCGTGTTGTATTGACGGTTGAAAGTCTCAATGCTTTCCAGCACATTTTGAGTGCCTTTTGACTTCTGACTTGGCGAGAGTCTATGGCTTAGTTCCCGCGATTTAATACGTCCTACCCCATCATCTTCCACCGTACAAGAAACCAAATGCGGGCTTTCTCGCTGAAAAGCCATGGTTATTTTGCCTTTTTCGGACTTATTCATGAGGCCATGCCATATCGCATTTTCAACATGCGGCTGAATCATCATGGTTGGGAATACCGTTTCGTGAGAATCAATATCAGGGTCAATAATAATGTCAAAATCAAACCGATTCGTACCAAAACGCATTTGCTCCAGTTCCACATACAGCGTCATAAAAGTAGCAATGCGTTCCACAGGAGCGAGTGGTGTATCGGTGTTGTCCAAAATCTGTCGAATCAGCTTAGAAAACTTCGTAAGGTATTTGGAGGCTTGGTGATTCTGATCGTGCAGGATAAAATTGTTGATGGAATTAAGGCAATTAAATATAAAATGCTGATTCATCTGTGCCCGTAAAGCTTTCATTTCCAAGGCGGCAATTTGACGATTTAGGTTAGCTTTTTCGTTCTCCCGTTCCTGAATAGTACGAATACGACTCGTAAAGAATCCAATAAGCCCTACAATACCCAACCCAATGGCCAAATACCGAAACCAATCGTTGGCCCAAAAGGGAGCAGCAACAATCAGGCGAAGCGTCGTGGGTTTCTCGTTCCACACGCCATCCGAATTACTGGCTTTTACTTTGAAGGTATATTCCCCGGGAGGAATTTGCGAATAACTCACAAAGTGACGATTGCCGCTGTAAATCCAATTTTTATCCACTCCCTCCAACTGATACGCGTACTGATTTTTTTGAGGAGCAGTAAAATCAAGAGCGGCAAAGTCAAATGAAACGAAATTTTGCTTATGGCTGATTTCCAATGCAGGTTGGTCGGCAAAATTGACCGATTGATTCATGATTTTAACGTCGGTAATCGCTACTTTAGACTGACTTCCCTTTCGTTGGAGTCCTGTGGGGCGAAAAATATTGAACCCATTTACGCCCCCAAAAGCCATTTCACCGGAACGTAATTTAAAGTAAGAACCTCCATTGAATTCATTGTTTTGGAGGCCATCATACACATCAAAGTTAGTAAACGTTTCGCGTTTAGGATCCAAGCGCGAGAGTCCCATGTTGGTGCTTATCCAAAGATAGCCCTGTGCATCTGTAAGTGAGCCATACACGATACTATTCGGCAATCCATCGGCTGTCGTATAGAGTTTAAATTGTTTGGTTTTGAGATTGTATTTCCCGATTCCAAACTGATAACTGCTCAGCCACAACAAAGAATCTCAGGTGATATTTACGTCACTGATGTCCTCAAAGGCAATTTTAGCGTTTGGAATCGAGAGAGGAACGGAGTTAAAATTGTTTTTTTGATAGGAATAGGCCTGTAAACCATCCCGTTTTCCTATCCAAATCGTCCCGTTTTTATCTTCCTTGAATGAACTTACTAAATTGCCCTGTTCATTCTTTTTTAACCAATTGGTAAGTTGGTGCGTATTAAAATCATACGTAAACATTCCCTGCTCGGTACCCATCCATATTCGTTGATGGCTATCCCGATAAATTTTTCGAACGGGAATTCGTTGCAGCGAATCAAACAATATTCTATGCTCAGGGGCAGGTGATGTATATTTTTGAAGTCGACTGTCAAATTGAAGCAAACCCTGAAAAGTAGCGCACCAAAACAGGCCGGGTTGGACTTCGCTCATCGAAAATACTCGATTTTGCTGCTTTTCTTTGACTTCTACAGCGCTGAATTGATTTGTGTTTCGATTCCAAACATTAATGCCTTTTCCATCCGTGCCAATAAGCAGTTTGTTACCGGATTCGGCAAAAGACAAAATAAAATTATAGTTCAGGCCATTGTCTTGGTTGATGGTTCGGAATTTCTCTAAGCGTAAATTGATTTTATTGATGCCGCTGTTGTTACTACCTACCCATAACAGACCTGATGCATCCTCAAAAATATCATTCAACGGCGAGCCTTTTAGACTGTTTAATCGCTGATATTCAACGTCGGAAGGCAAAAATTCCAATTTTTCAGTTACGGGGTCAAAACAAAGTAAGCCTACATGAATACTTATCCATATTTTACCATTTCGGGTTTCGTAAATATCTCGAATAGGGAAATTGCCCAACGCGGGAAATTGTTTCCTGAAATCATATTTCCGAATCACCTGAAATGTTTTACCGTCTATCATCCATAGTCCAAAATTTTCCACTCCAAGCCATAAGCGGTTTCCCTGTCGGATAATAGTCCATATCCCATCAGCTATCGATAAGTTGTTCAGTATAGGATAATAACGATTGCGTTTGATATCTAAAACCCAACACTTTTCATAGGTTGTAAAAAGAATTTTATCATCCCCTAAGTCTACCACATTCAGTACATTCTGATTGGGGACTTTATAAAAATAGCGTTCGTGTTTGACATCAAAATAGCAGAGTCCTTTATTGGTAGCCAACCACAAGCTGTTGCTGTCTCGCGGAATAATGCGCCGAACTCGAACCGCAGGGAAGAAGTTTTTGATGGAGTCGGTCAATAAATTGAGCTGGGAAAGCCCTCCGGAGGTGGAGACCCACAAATAAGGTCCTTTGCCGTAATATAAATTTCTTATACTGTTGCCCGAAAGTCCGTTTTCGGTTTTCCCTATGACCGAGCGATACACTTTAAATTGGTAGCCATCATACCTAAGTAAACCATCATCGGTACCAATCCACAACAAGCCCCGATTGTCCTGCGTAATGCTCCAGACCGTATTTTGGGTAAGGCCATTGCGGTTATCAAAATTTTCTACCCACACATTTTGAAACACCTGCGCTCGCAGCATCCCAAAACATCCGCAGAAAACAAATAACCATGCGCAGAATCTATTCAACATCGTCATATCAGAAAGCTAACAGACCAAAGTAACGAATTACCAAAAATACATCCAAGCCCGCCACCTTTTTATTAAAGCCGCCAGTTATTCATCGGTAGTTTTTCGGGATTTTGGTTCGCTGTAGTTTTGAATCATAAACCAAAACCGAAAATAACTCTCTGTCTATGAATACGCTCGCTACTGCACCCGCCGCCAATTTCGTAAAAGTGTATCGTACTAAGATTTCCGTTCCAAAAATCACGTTACCGTTTATGAATCGTTTCGTAACAGTACCCATTACTGAGATACTTTACATTCAAAGCGATGTAAATTACTGCTATGTGTATCTGAAAGACGGGCGTAAATTTTTGATTGCCAAAACACTCAAAGAGTACAATCAACAACTTGACAGTGAATTATTTGCTCGGATTCATAAATCCTATTTAGTAAATTTGGAAGCCATTGAGCATTGCAATTTTGCAGAATACGAAATTCAAATGACCAATGGACTCTGTCTTCCCATTGCCCGCCGTAAGCGTAAGTTATTTTCCAAAAAATTCAGTCTATTTACAAAAATCCAACGTTTAGCCAGCTAAAGATATGAAAGATGCATTGATGATAGGAGCAATTGTCGCGGGATTTTCCCTATTTTTCCCTCTTCTTTGGTCGGGAATTATCTACCTGATTTCTTATGTAAGCGGCTGGCAGTTCTTAGCTGCCCACTACAAAACCGAACCCTTGACGGATGGATTTCATAGGGGGGTATATGGCCGCATTGGCGTCGCCAACTATAACGGCGTTTTACGCGTAGCATTTACCGAAAAAGGAATGTATCTGCACGTCATGCCGCTTTTCAAGATAGGACATCCACCGCTTCTGCTACCATGGAGCCAATTGAAAGAATGGAAGGAAAGTCATTCCTTTTTTCAACATGCAGTCAAATGTAAAATTGAGGGAATCAGCATTTCCTTACCCCACAAATATCTTGGTACAATTCAAAGCTACGTGAGTGCTTACAGCTAAGCTGTATCTTCTATCAATTCCGAATTGCCCGCAATACCTCCCGTTTATAACCCGGGCCAGGGTGTTTTTGAACGGTAAATCCAGCGGCTTTCAGATTACGTTTTACGTACCCCTTTGAACAATACGTGGTTAAATTACCCCCAGTTTTGAGCCATGGAGTCAATTTCTCAAAGATTTCCTGTGTCCAGAGCTCGGGTTGAGCAGCCAGGGCAAAAGCATCGTAATAGATGGCGTCAAAACGGATTGAGGTACTAATGAATCGGCACCTGCATTTTTTCGGCCTCGCGCCATGTCAGGACTGCGTTAAGTCCCGTCCCAAAACCCATTTCAAAAATAGTCACCACAGGTTTTGTTTCAGAGTTTCCATTGCTGTCTTCTGACAAATAACAATTCAGTGCTTCCCTTAAACCAAGATTGATAAAAACGTGTTGCGATTCTCTCAACGCGCCATGAATAGAATGATAATACGCATTGAGGGTTTCGTTAAATAAGGTATGTGAGCCGTCGGCAGTAAGAAAAAATCGGGTATTCATTTTAAAAAACGGTAACTAAACTATTTTTCGAAATGCGGCAATCCCTCCCGTCAGGTTTCTCAGATTGTTAAAATTGTATTCTTCACGCAATTGCTTTATCGCTTTTTGGCTGCGCATCCCGCCCTGGCAATGAATTACGACCGATTTATCGCGGCTGATGTTTACCACAAAATCTTCTAAATGAGACAGGGGCATCAATTCTCCACCCAAATTATCAATGGCATATTCGTGGGCTTCGCGAACGTCAATGAGTTGAAAATCAACTCCTGATTTCAACAATTCTTCCAACTCTTCGGAGGAAATTTCGTCCTTGGATTCAGGTATTTTTACACCGCAAAATACGTCATAATCAATCAATTCTACAATTTTGGGTCGCTCGGGCATCCGTGGAATTCTGATAATACGGGTAGTCAGCGTCAGGGCATCCATGACAAATAATTTACCCGTTAAAGGCTCTCCGATACCCGCCAATAATTTGATGGCTTCATTGGCCTGTAAACTGCCGATAATGCCTGGCAATACACCCAACACACCGGCTTCGGCGCAGTTGGGGGCCAGTTCGGGCGACGGAGGCTTAGGAAACAAATCGCGATAATTGGGACCGTTTTGGTAATTGAAAATGGCTACCTGTCCTTCAAAACGGTAAATCGCGCCGTAGACCAAAGGTTTGTTCAGCAACACACAGGCATCATTGACCAAATATCGCGTTGGAAAATTGTCTGAACCATCAATCAATAAGTCATAATTCACCAAAATCTCCAAGGCATTTTGCGAAGTAAGTTGCTCAAAATGAGCCTCTATTTTAACATGAGGGTTTAGCGATTGGAGACGTTTAGCGGTTTCTTCCACTTTGGGTTTCCCAACTGATTCCGTACCGTACAATACTTGGCGCTGAAGGTTGCTTTCGTCCACGCGGTCGCCGTCTATAATCCCGATAGTACCTACACCTGCCGCTGCCAAATACAGCAAAATCGGGCTTCCTAATCCACCGCAGCCAATCACCGCTACTTTAGCGGCTTTGAGGCGTAATTGCCCCTCCGTACCAAATTCAGGAATCAGCAGGTGGCGGCTGTATCGGCGTATTTCTTCGGGCGACAACATCATTTGTTAAATTTTGTGAATGGGACATTAAACCTTGAAGCAGGTTCTCTGCTCTAAGCTTATGTAATTCCCACAGAGAATTGCTGCGAGAAACAGTCACAAAACAAATGTTAAACCCTAAAACAAAAGTTCCATGAAAATTAAAATGAATTGGAGAAGTGCAGTATCAGCCAGTATACTGGCATTGACGATGGTGGCTTGTAATCAAAATTCCGGCAACCTATCTCCGCAGGAAGAACTTACGGCAGATGATGACAATCAAATGATTGTTGAAGAAACTGAGGCTGTTTTTTCTTATAATGAAGACCTGTTTGGCGGATTTTCCACCTTACGTGAGTCGGGTGAAATGGGAACGGACAGCGCAGGAATCGGAAACCCGGGCAAACGTCCCCTCAAAAATGACAAGTGCGCCACCATTACCCGCAGCGAATCAAACGGCATCATCACTATCGTCGTTGATTATGGTGCGGCAAAGGAATGTGATGGCAAGAAAGTAGGTGGCAAAATGACCATCCAAATACCTCTCAAACCCGACAATAACGCCACCGGCTTGTTTACTCAAACCATCACGTACGAAAATTTTCAGCGTGGACCTCGTACGATTAACGGCAAACATACCGTCAATGTGGTGCTTGAAAACGGCCGCCTTGTCACTAAAGAGAATTTTACCAAAACCACTATCACGACCGAAAACGGGATAACGATTCAATTTAACAGTACAAAAACCCGTAAAACAGACAACAAAGGCACTTTGCTAAATGTAAATGACGATGAAATCATTGTGACGGGAAATACAACAGCGACGGGCAGCGATGGAAAAACTTTTGCATCTGCCATCACTAAAGCCATTACGATTAAAGTAGCTTGCAAAGGCATCAGCGGTATTTTTCCCGTGGCGGGAACTGTCGAAATAGAACGAACTGGCAAATCAAAAGTGGTCATTGACTACGGTGACGGAACCTGCGACCGCACTTACACCCTCACCTCGGATGGAAAAACAGTAACTAAGACTCGTAAGTAACTCATTTGCCATTTTGAAAAATCTACGCTCCAACGGCCTTTGCTTTTGGAGCGTTTTTAGATTCTATCCCTGTGCAACGTGAATCGCCAAAAATACAATTCACGTCTCACTTAAAGTCAGCGTTTCGTCGGAGCAAGTTTATTCTTTCCGGAAAAAGAGTTACTTTTGCGGCCTCAATATCAAAAATCAAATCGAAAAAAATCATAAGCTTACTATGGAATTGTTGAAAGAGATTGCCAATTTCTCGGGAA
>NZ_JAIXST010000201.1 GCF_027484545.1 Runella sp.
AAAACAGACCTACAAAATGCTGCTAAAGTTAGAGCCACCAATGGGCTGATGGTTCATATCTTTGGAGCATTAGTCACAGCCCTATTTCACTATATTTTCTAACCCAAGATTCGCATTTATTCTAATCGTTCTTCTACTTATACGTCAGCCACGCAGTAGCTTCGCAGTCTTTGTCGGCTGCAAAACGAATCCAACGGGCTTGGAAAGTATCGGGAAAGGTGAACGTAAATGTTTCGCCTGGCTTCACTGTCACTTCTTTATAAGTCATCCACGGACCGTGACCAATTGGCTCTGCCTGAATGGTAAATGTAATCGCCTGTTTCGCGTTGTGAGAAAGTTGAAGGCTTTTTTTGTCATAAAAACCAATCAAATACGAGTCTGAGGGAGTACCGGCTTTCACTTGGCTGTTTTTCCACGGGCCGCCTTGGCCCGTAGGTTTGCCCAATTTCCAAAGGTCGTCAATCGTTCCTGCCCAGACTTTAGCTTTACCATCGCTGGAAGCAATGATGTGTTCGTTGGCGACTGATTGATTGTCAAGACCTGTCATTACCAATAAGCCACGGTAAGAGGCATAGTCATGCACGCTAAGTGAGTGGGAGGCAACGGGTCTGATTTTGGCAAACCCGTCGGCATTTTCGGCGGGCAATTCGTAGAACGTTCCGTGGGCGTTCAACAGATCTCGTTCGGTGGCTACTTCTCGACAAACTCGGAGGGAGGCACTATTGGTTTTGTCGGTAAATGCGTCATTGCCTTTGGGTAATCTCCATCTTCTGCCATTGTCATCAACGATCAGTACGGAGGCTTCATCGATCGAAAGTACCTCTTTAGGGATGGCAAATTTCTCGCGGATGAATTGGGCGGTTTTGGGGTCTGTTTTTTGAACCAAATGCATGGCACTGTCGAGTTCATAGTAGCCGTTTTCGGTAAATTTTTCGTTGGCGAATTGTCCTGCCAATATTCCCAACGTGCGACGATTGTTTCCCAGACCATATAAAAGCCCGCCTGAGTAGTTAGAGGCATTGATGTTGGTCAAACCGCTGAAAATTTTGTCGGGGGCAGTGCGGAAACGAGACGCATCGCTGTAATTGAAGCTGAGGGTAGCGGTGGTAGCCTGGTTGCTCTTGACCCGAATCCATTCACCCGTTTCAGTGGCCGTAAATGTTACAGAAACCGACTGACTGGCACCTGCTTCCACTGAGCGCAACGGTTTCCAATTGCCTTTTCCATCGGTGTCTGTTTCAAAACTGAACGTAACAGATTGACTTCCATCGTTTTGGATCCACGCCATGCGGTTTTTCCAACCCGCAAAAAGGAAGGGCTCAGAAACGGCGTTGGCTTCGATTTTTTCACCTAACCAAACGGAGCCTTCGGCGGTATTGGGTCCCAACTCGTCAGGTGTATTGATGGACGTAAACCAAAGGTTGGAGTTGGATTGGCCCGGGCCTTCGATATTTCCCTTGGTTTTACGTTTGTTCAAAAACTCTTTTTGTGCCGAATCGTCGCAACCGAATACCAACCCATTTTGCCAACGGGTATAGTCGCCGATGACTTTCAAATAAGCCGAGCGCGGACGAATACCAGCGGTGTTTTTGGATGTAAAGGTTTTGGGAAAACGCCAAAACATTCCGTGCATGGTCATCAAATAATCGGGCTGACTGTCAGTACCAATATCGCGGATACGCGGCCATTCGGTGTTCCAACCGTGGGCTCCGTCGTAACTGTGGCTGGCTTTGGGCAATCTAAAAAAAGACCATTTACCGCCGTCACGAACGCCCAATAAAACCGATTTATGGTCCCAACCCGTCGCCCAAATCGGGTCGGTTTCGGGGTTTTTGTTGCCGTAAATTCCGCCAGGTCCCGTTACTTCCACAAACTGATTACGACGAACTACCTTCCAGTCTTTGCCGTTCCATTCGGCCAAAACACCTGATTGAATGTCGAATTGTTTCAGTGCTTGCGGGCCTGATTCGCCGTTGTTGGAATACACCATTACGCCCTGTCCAGAATAAACACCCTTGCCGTGTGCCCCGGGAAGCAATAGCCCATTGTGGTTGTTGGAAGTATCTTCTCCTTTCTTTTCTTTGACGTTGCCGTCTTGGTACAGCAATTTGGTTTTCAAAGTAGTTACGTCCATTTCGTAAAAACCTTCTTCCATAGTAGCAATCAGGATTTTACTTTGTGGGTCGGTCAGTCCACGCGCCAATCCTGTATAGCGGCCTGGTGCTTGCGTATAAGGAATAGTTCGCACGCCCCCCTGTGCATTGATGGCATACGGCCCGATAAACAGTTGATTGCTTTCTTGATGAATCATTCGGTTGGCAGGAGTTCCGCCTATGCTTTCGGGCCGAATGGTTCGCTGCAAACTGGGGGTGATTTCGTACAACTTATCTGAAGAACCAAAGGGTAAATGTGGCCCATAAGTGATTACCCACAAACGGTCGGCCCAAGGCACCACCGCCCCTGTACCACATTCGCCTTCGTTGTTGTAATAAGCCAAATGAGGATAAATACCGCTGAATTGGGGATAGGTGGACTTGGGCTGCGCTTGGGAAGTACAGTAAAACACGAAACTTGCTGCAGCTCCTGCTAATAGAGAATTGAAGTTGGATTTTAACATTTTAATTGAGTTGAATATCAGTTTAAACTCTTTCACTACCTGGGTTCCGCATTAGACTATGCAGTTCACCCAAGTAATCGGTATAGACGCCCCTGGGGTTAGTGGATTTTTTAATGCAAATAGATGCCGCTTTCCCAACAATTTCACCCATCATTCCGCAAGTTCTCATCACTCTGACTGGCCCAAGTCCTGTTTTTGATACACTAATACACCTACCTGCCATGAAAAGGTTTTTAATATTTCGACTATAAAGTGTACGATAAGGAGCCCAATACACACCACCATATTGATACTCAGCTCCACGTGTGTAATCCGAGACAAATTCATTGTCCTCAAAACCATTTTGAAATTCCTTTTTAGGTGTATGTAGATCCACATGCCACGAACAAGGAAATGCAGTGTCTTCAAATTTTCGCTGAGTTTTAAAATCCTCCGCATCTAATATCACATCACCCATTAGCCTACGAGATTCTCTCTTTCCTGCAATAAACGCTGACCAGCCCAACTTGTGCTTGGCATACATTTTATCTACATTTTTGAGTATATCCCAGGCCCCATACATCGCTCTAAAATTATGGTCACGTATCAGTTCAATTTGGTTTACTTGGTCTTTATTAAATCCACTTTCCCAATACCACATATTGGCAAAAGATTGAAGACCTTCTTTTCCAAACGTTTTCACACCTTTTCGACCTGGAAATGGCTTGTCAGATAAATCCAAGGCCCACGGGCAACGGGGAAACGGCTGGTCAAAATCACCAACTTCACATTTCAGAGCCAAAGCACTCTTGTCTTTGCACTCACAGGCCAACACATCTTCCTTATTAGTGGTATCCAGCACATTAAAAAGGTTAGAGCTTCCCATCAAATTTTCAGCTTTATACTCAAAATCAGCACCTGCTTTAAAACCTATGGTGGCATCTCCTGTGCAATCGGCAAACAATTTTCCTTTTAACTCAAATTGTCGAGAATCACGCGTACTTTGAATTATCAAAGAGGTGATAATATCGCCTTCTGTTTGTACTTTGACAACCCTATGATTCAGCAAAAGGGTAATATTCGGCTCAGATTTGACAACTTCTAATTTTCGAGCATCATCGTAATATTTTGCTGCAACACCATTCAGAACTTCATTTGGAGCCTTCACTATGGGAGGTAGAATTTCATTTACAATATCGCCAACGTGAGGAAACAAATCCTTGTTTGTATGACCTTCTGGCCATACTCGCACTTCCGAACTGCCATTTCCTCCCAATACAGGTCTATCTTGCACAAGCGCTACTTTGATGCCATTTCGGGCAGCAGAAATGGCAGCACAAGTACCCGCTAAACCTCCACCCGAAACAATGAGGTCAAATTCACCGCCATTCTCAGGTTTTTCGGGCAGCCCAAGTAGTTTACGACGAAATTTAGTTAGTGCTTCTACGTCGTTGCTGGGTTTAAAATTTGTGTCTTTACAAAATAAAATAGCTTCACAACGACCCTCAAAGCCCGTTAAATCATGTAAGGCTAAGGAGGTTTTCTTCCCTACTTTCACAACTCCTCCGTCATGCCAATGCCAAGTAGCGCTTTTAGTTCCAAAGGTTTCTGGGATTGCTTTTCCGTTTAACAACAATTGAAATTTGCCTGGAGCACCTGGCGCATTCCACGGAGCTACCCAATCCTTTGTACGAACCCACACACGGTATGAACCCGCTGTAGGAAATTCAATTTCAGTAGTGGCATCTTGAACGGGGATTCCTAAACCATGTGCCAATAGATAAGGAGAGCCCATTTGCTCCATAGATTGCTGGTCTAATTCCCATCCTCCATGATTGGCAAATTGTTCGGCTTCTACAAATACAAATTCTTGTGCAGTCTTTTTTGGATTACCCTGACCAAACAAAGGTAATTTCCCAGCCAATAAAGCAAGGCTCGTATTCCCGAGGATTCCAATAAATTGTTTCCGTTTCATATCGCTAAAAAGTTGATTATTCTGAACTGGTATTACTAAAAGACCTAATACCCTTCATTCTGCTTCATATTTGGATTAATCTGTATTTCTGCGGTTGGGATAGGCCATAGATATTGACGATTGTTCCAAGCGGTTGGTACTAAGTTTCTGATAAGTCCAGTTTTTTCCATATCACTAAAATTAGGAATTCCGTCTTCGTCAATTGTGGGCGTACCCGCAAAAAACCACAGGTTTTTGTCCACTATTTTGGCTTTCAAATCCACGGGGTCGAGCATTCCATAGATAGGCCTTGTGAGTACTTTTTCGGCCAAACGCCACCGCACAATGTCCATGTATCTCAATCCTTCTGAGGCCAGCTCCATCCGTCGTTCCATTCGGAGTTGTTTACGAAGCTCCGCCTGATTAGTGCCCGTGATGGCAGGGTAGGTTGTAGCAGTTAAAGCTACTTTATAAGCTCTCGCTCTTACCGAATTTATGGCATCTAAAACCGACTTATCAATTTCGTTTAACTCAATTTTGGCTTCGGCATACATCAAAAGAACATCAGCATATCTGATAATAACTTGCTCTGGTTCAATCAATCGGCCATTGAGCAACCACGAGTCGTCAATTCCTTTTTTCCAAACCAAGCCATTGAATGAGGCAAATTGAGCGTTGGCTCGGTTATCGTTGTTGGTTACCCTGGTATTGTTACTGATGCGTGTTACTTGCAGTGCAGTAGGGTTGGGATCATAGATAAAGCCTAAATGAGGTTGTCCAAACTCAACAATCGAAGCCGTACATCTGGGGTCTCTGTTTTTGAATGGATTGCGGGGGTCATAAAGGGGTGATTTGTCAATGGTTTTTCCGTCGGTACAGAGGTAAGCACAAAACAAATCCCAAGTAGGATTGGCTGCGGCAAAACCGCCCGAGTTTCTGGTTATTTTATCCGAAGTTGGCCCAAGTGTTACTTTCAATTCCAACGAACGAGGAATAGAAAAAATCACTTCTCTCGAATTTTTGGTACTTTGCAAAAATAGGTTGGCATAATCAGCATGGAGCACATATTGGTTCAAGTCTATACAAGCTTTCGCCGCCTCGGCTGCTACTTTAAAATCTTTTTCGTACAAGGCGTGACGGGCTTTTAAAGCCATTGCAACTCCTTTGGTTACCCTTTTTACTGCCGAAACTGCATAAGAAGTAGGCAAGGCTTTGATGGCAAAATCAAAGTCTTCGTAAATTTTCGCCGTTACTGCTTTTTTATCAGTTCTTCCTTTGGTGTAGGCATCTTCAATACTGATTACATCGTCGCTATAAACCACATCGCCAAATTTATTGACCAATTTGGAATATTGTGCTGCCCGATGAAAACGAGCTTCTGCCAAATAAACATCCAACTTGGCCTGCGATACTTTACTTTTGGTTTCGGCACTATTCAGAGCGGCAATAGAGCGATTGGCTCTGGCAATTGCTTTGTACGAATTGCGCCACAGAGTCGTAGAAAAGCCTGATTGGCTGGTTACTGTTCCTGCTTTAATTTCCGAAAGTGCTTGGCGATAAAACCCGTCGTCCGATAGGAAATTATTGTTAGTACCGTCTTCGTCCCACTGCCACCAATCAATGCGGTAAAGGTCATTGAGTGCCAATTGAATTTCGGTTTCATTAGAGTACCATTTTTCGGCAGATGGCTCAGCCAAAGGGTATAAATCAAGGGAGTTTTGGCAGGAAGCTAATAAAATTAACCCAAGTACTGCACTATATATTTTTGCTCTCATTGCATTTAGATTTAAAGATTTAAAAACTAATATTAAAACCACCCATAATGGTTGATACCGTTCCAATGCCTTCTGGATCCCAACCTTTTAGGTATTTGTTTAAACTCAAAATGTCGGTGGCATTCATATAAAACCGAATGTTATTTGACATAATTTTTTTGGAGATTTTGGCAGGAACAGTGTAGCCCAAAGTGACGTTTTTCAATCGAAAATACCCCCCGTTGAATAACCAAAAATCAGACAAAGTTCTATTCAACCCTTTATTGGTTTCGGTGAATCTTGGATACTTGGCCGCCAAGTTTTGCGCTGCAGTATTGTTGACGCTCCAAGAATTGCCGCCATCAAGATAGACAGGAAACACGCCCCAGTTTTCGGCATTATAGTCGGTAAAAGAAAGATTAGAGACCGCCTGACAACCAATGCCTTGAAAGGTGATGCCCAAGTCAAATCCTCGGTAATCAAGCTTAATATTGCCGCCATACATCCATTGTGGTTGCGAACCACCCAACAACACTCTATCGTATTCGGGCGATATTTTGCCATCAGGAACGCCGTTGGGGCCACTGATGTCGGTATATTTCAAATCTCCCACTTTTACGTTGGTACTCAACTTTGGAGAATTATTGACATCTTCTTGGGTTTGGTAGATGCCTTCTGAACGATATCCGTACCATTCGTCAAATTCACTTCCTAATTTCCTGATTCTATCACCCACAAATTCGGTTCCACCCAAATCTCCCATCGTTGATTTGAATTGTGAAAGATTGGCCGATACAGAATACCTTAATTTACCGATGTTATCCGTCCAGCCGAGGTCTAAATCCAGTCCTTTGGTAGTCATCACTCCCGTATTCTGGTTTGGATTCTCAAATCCTACAAAAATGGGAATTTGTAAAGCCAAGAGCATATCATTGGTTTCTTTATAGTAGCCATCTACCGTTAGTCGCAAGCGATTCTTTAAGAAATAAGCATCAAATCCAACATCTGTCGAGACGGTTTTTTCCCAAGAAATATCTTTGATGGCGTATTGAACTTGGGCGGCAGTTTGTTGAGCTGTAACCAAGTTGTTTTGAAAGAATAAGGCATTACTAAAACTCATAATACCAACAGATGGGTAATTGCCGATTCGTTCATTACCCAAAGACCCCCAGGAAGCACGCAGTTTAAGAAACGAAACCAAGGCTTGATTTTTCATAAAGGGTTCTTCGCTCACTACCCAACCTGCTGATATAGAAGGAAATACTCCCCAACGATAATCAGCATTGAAACGTGAAGAACCATCACGGCGAACATTGGCTTGGAGCAAATATTTGTCTTTGTAGCTATACGTGATACGTCCAAAATAAGAACGATAGGCCGTTTCAAAGGCAGTTCCGAAGTTATCTCTAAATGCCGCAGGCCCTTGGTTAAGGTAAGGATAGGTATCAAAAAGGTACTGGTCACGGGATGCACCCATAGACTCTGACTTGGCATAAAAATTTTCGTAGCCAACCAAGAAAGTAAAATCGTGGTTGCCAATGGTTTTGATGTAATTACCTAAAAGTTGTGTAGTTAAGTTAATACTCGTAGAACGATTTTCGTCCAAGCGAGTCGTAAGCCCACCACTTATCAACGTGGCCACAAACTGATTGGGGTCGTTGGAGGCAAAAGCATCTACTTTTTGATTAAATCTTTTTTGGTAATTAAAATCAAAGATAGGAGCAAGAATAGCCGATAATTTTAGGCCCTCAATAGGTTTGATGTCTAACCCAATTCTACCCCCTATTTGATTGAAATTATTTTTGTCTGTACCCCCGTATTTCACTTTGGCATAAACGTTTTCTCCCGCTTTCCCATCTGCGATTCTCCCGTCAGCCCAAAGTGCAGGATAAATCGGTGATGAAATTCGTACCCTTCCAAGCGGGTCGTTAGCGGTAGGGTCGGTTGTATTGGTTCTTTTAAAGTTAAAATCAACCGTTCCACCAATGTATTTATTGATAGTAAAATCATTGTTTGAACGCACAAAAATCCGCCCATAGTCTTTGTTGTCGTAAAAACCCCCAATTTTTTCGTACCGTACTGAAGCGTTTGATTTTACGAATTTGGAGCCGCCAATAATGCTCACGCTGTGAGCTTCACGTGGGGCTCTTTGTTTAAGGGTCAAAGCCATCCAGTCGGTATCTGGGTATTTGTCGGGGTCGGTTAGGTGTTTTTGGTTGTAATCGGTTACTAAATCTTGGCTGAATGTCGGAAATTTGTTCGCACCATTACCAGCATCATTCCAGCGAAGTTCATTTACAAGTTCCATGTATCTTAGCGAACGCATATAATCGGGCAACTGCGTGGGGGTATCGAAGCCATTTTCGTAGCTGTATTGAATAGATGCCTGATCGTTTTTTGCTCTTTTGGTTGTAATCAAAATAACCCCAGAAGCAGCCCGCGAACCATAAATTGAAGCCGAAGCTGCGTCTTTTAAAACCGTAAGTGATTCAATATCATTTGGGTTTACTTGGTTGACATCGGCCACAGGTACGCCGTCAACAATAACTAAGGGATTGGAATTTCCAATCGTAGTAATTCCTCGAATCCTGATGGTAGCACCGCCCATTGAGCCATTGGCCCCATTACGAGTAACCAAAACCCCCGACATTGCCCCTTGTAAAGCTTGTGATACTTGTGTTTCTTTTCTCTCCTTAAACATTTCACCATTGATAGTTGAGATAGCCCCTGTCAGGTCTTTTTTTCTCTGAACACCGTAGCCTACTACTACTACTTCCTCCAACGCTTTGGTGTCGAGTTTTAAGGAAACATTCAGGGTAGTTTGGGTACCGATTTTGATTTCCTGAGAAAGATAACCGACAAACGAAAATACTAGAACGGCGTCACCATTAGGAACATCAAGTTTATATTTTCCACCAGCATCAGTTGTGGTACCGCGTTGCGTACCTTTCACCAAAATACTCACGCCCGGTAAGCCTGCTCCGTTGTCGTCAATGACGGTGCCTGTGACGGTTTGGTCCACTAATTTAGCCATGTGTTCGGTAGCTGGCGTTTCTTCCAATAGAGCCGCTTTATCGGCCTTAGCGGGTAGAGCCTGTGGGGTCAATACAATTTGCCGTCCTATCACTTCGTATTTGAGTTGTAGCGGTTTGGTGAGTTTTTCTAAAACTTCGTTGAGTGGCTCTTGCTCGGCAAAGAGCGTAATTTTCTGCTTGGTGGGCACTTCTTTGGGGCGGAAGGCAAAGCGTACATTGGCCTGCTTTTCAATACTTTTCAGCACATTAGACAGGCTTTGGTTTTCTACCCGCACGCTGATTTGTTGGTTGAGCAAAGCTTGGGCGTTGGCATCAAAAGCCAACGAAATACTTGTGAACGTCATCGCCAGCAATATTTGTAAAAGCGACAGTTTCATGAGGTGAACAGATGTTTGGAGAAATAGATTTTCTTTCATTAGATTTGAAAGTTTTTGTGAATAATTAGGAACAAAAGCGCCCCTCAACTCTTAGAATAGACTTGCTTAAACCGCAAAAATTGAGGGATAATCGGCCCCAGTAATGCTCGTAACATTGCTGGGGTTTTTGGGGAGTTTAATCAGAAATTTTTCTTCATAGGCAAACGGGGTTTAGATGCCCGTGCGGGCGGCTCCCTCCTTCATCGGCAAGACAAAAGAGAGTATTAAGTTTTTTAACAACCATTACTGCTGATAATTATTTGAGTCTCAATGATTTCGTATTTGGCACCAAGTACTTTACAAATTACCTCCAATTTTTGAAAAAGGTCTTCGTCGTCGAGGCTGATGGTAATGGTGCAGTTTTGGAAAGTGGCCTCATCATAAATCACTTTTACCCCGTAGGCTTTTTCCAATGACTCAAAAACCGCTACTGCTGAGGCATCTTCATACACAAACTTTTGTACCTCTTGTTTGGGCAACACAATGGTTGGCTTTTCTACAAGTGTTTTGTTGAGGGCTGCGTTTTCGCGCTGAAAAACCGCTTTTTGATTTGGCAATAGCACCATTGCCGCCTTTTGGGAGGCGTCGGCTTTTTGGGCGTAAACCGACACTACGCCCGTTTTTACGTCCACGGTCACGGTGGCAGCATCGGCTTGGGCTTTTATTCTAAAACTCGTCCCTAATACCTTCGTAACCAAGCCATTGGCATACACGATAAAAGGTTTTTTAGGATTTTTGGCTACTTCAAAAAATGCTTCTCCTGTCAACTGAACTTCGCGGACTGTACCGCTAAAATCTTTTTGGTAGCGCAGTTTTCCATTTTTTTCGAGCCAGACTTGACTGCCGTCGGCCAACTGAAGATGCATTTGCTGACGGGCATCGTTCACGGCTTCTACCCATTCGGTGGCAAGGTGGGTGTTTTCTGCCACAGGATTCAGCTCTTCGAAATAGATTGTTGCAGCCCAACCCACCACCAACAGCAGTGTCACCGAAGCAGCTATTTTCCACGTTTGTAGTGGATACCACCAGCCTTTTTTGGGGGCATTGATCGTGGTTTCAATTTTATCCCACAATTTTTCGGCACGTTGGGTTTGCGCAGGATCTTGCTGGATTTGTTGTAGCCCTGCCACCAGTATCCGTGCCTCCTGCACTTGGTAGTAGCGTTCGGGATAGTCTTTCAAAAAAGCTTGCCAAAAAGTATCAGTGTCGGGCGTGGGGGCACATACCCACGCTTTGAAGGCATCATCAGCTGCCAGGTCTTCGGCATTGAATTGATAGTAATTCATTTTAATTTATATTAAAAAAGTGGGGATGTAGCAACACCAAAACACAGATAAGATACGCACTGCCTCACGGAGCGTTTTGAGGGCAGCATAAATAAACCGACAGGCCGATTGGTAGTTTACGCCCATGATTTGAGCTACTTCCTCATTGCTAAAATGCTGATAAAAGCGCAGGTTGATGGCTTCTTGTTGGCGTGGAGTAAGTAGCTCAAAACTTTTACGTAACTGACTAAATACCTGCTGTTCGCCTTCTTGTTCAATGAGTTGGTGTTCAATCTGGAAGTCGTCGGTGGGGTGCAGAAGTCCCGAGAAGTCGGAGGATTCAAAACGGTCCTCACGGACACGGGCGTGGTTAATTTTGTTGCGTAACGACTTGAACAAGTAAAACTTCACTGAGTCTGTATCGCTCAGGTTAGCGCGACTTTGCCAAAGTTCGATGAACAAATCATGTACGCAGTCTTCGATGAGCAGATCGTCGTGTGTTGCACGTCGCCCATAGGTGAGTAAATCCTTAGCATATAGACCGTACAACTGCCTAAATGCCTCCTTGTCGCCTTTACGAAAGGCGTTCCAAAGCACCAAATGAGCAGTATTGTTTAGCATCAGGATTCAAAAGCAGCGGAAAATAGCTTGAAATGTCGTAAAATAATGACGTTAAAAAGAAGCTGCTCTCTATCTAATGAAAGAATCTATCTGTTTTAATCCTATTTTTTCTAAAAATATTTTTGTTGTTCTTAAATTTCTCATCATGTAACAATACTCGATGTATTTTGCCGCTTGAAACAACGGCAATCCCGACGTAGTGAGAACATGCCCTCCGCGGGCGGGTTTGAATGAGCCTGAAGAACGCACTTTATTGAGGATGGAGCCAGGTAAGCTATAATTCGGCCACGCAGGCACGGGATATTGCGCGGTTAGATGAAAAATATGCAGTCACCAAAGCATGCCCCGTAGATATGTTTCCTCATACGCATCACGTGTAGAACGTGGTGATTTTGGAGAAGCGGTAGCCCTTTTTTTGGTGTAACAAAGCAAATCCCCGAATGAAACACTCGGGGATAAAAACTTAAACCCATTTTGAAAAAGTATAAGAATTTATAGCCCTTTCAAGTACCCTAAACTCAGCGGTACTTGCTCAGCCGCTTTGGGGTTTTCGTCTTCAATATAAAAATACTTGATTTTGGTTTTTTTAGCCGCTTTCAAAATTTGAGGCAAATTGAGCTGACCAGTACCGAGCGTAATGTCGTTTTCAGGAGGAGTCTTACCCGTTAGGTCGTGGGCTACGCCTTTTTTGAGGTCTTTTACGTGCATTAACCTGAATCGGTCAGGATACTTTTTAAGCAGTTTGGCGGGGTCTTGGCCTGGGTGAAAAACCCACAAAATATCAATTTCAAAGGAAACGTAGTCGGGGTTGGTATTTTGAACGATGTAGTCAAAATACGTACCATTTCCCAAAGTGGCAAATTCAAAGCCGTGGTTGTGATAGCAAAACGTAAGGCCGCTTTCTTTCAGTTTTTGCCCAAATTTATTGAAATCATCCACCGTTTTTTTGGCCATTTCAGCATCGAATGGCGGCGTATGAGGAATCCAAGCCACCCGCACAAACTCAGCCCCCAGCGTTTTGGCTTCTTGAATCACAGCTTCTGGTTTGGTGAGCAGGGCATCGTAACTGACTCCGTAACTGGTACAAATCATGCCACGGGCGTCTAAAAGCGAGCGCAATTCGACCGCTGTTTTGCCAAACAAATTAGAAAACTCCATATTGGTAAAGCCCATTGCTTTGATGTTATCTAAGGTACGAGGCATGTCTTTGGGTCGTACTGCGGTCAGTCGTACAGTTTTGGGTGTAGGCAATGCTGAAAAAGCAAAGAAGAAGTGTGGAAAATTTCATAATGAAAGGACAAATAAAAAAACAACTTTGACTAACTATAAAAGTGTGTCAAGGTTGTTTTGTACTACTTGAAAAAAGCATTTTGCTCTTTTATATGCTTCGACTATTTGCTGCAAATTGCGTTTTTGAAACCGCCACCATCAGTTACTTTTCGAGTTAATTGTAGCTCATTTTTTGGATGCTATTCTTACACAGCTAATAGGCTAAAAAACAAACGTTGCTTGGAAATAGTGACTATTAATTTAGAACACTCAAATCTACCTTTTCTCGTAAAAATTGCTTTGCTTTTACTAATTGATTTTTGACGGTATTTTTTGAAATTCGCATCAATTCTGCAATTTCCTCATAGGACTTACCTTCCTCTACCTTAAGCATCAGAATAATTTTCCGCTTTTTTGGTAATGAATCAATGGCCGTACGAAGATGCATAATTTTTGCATCTTCAGTTTCAATTTCGTCGCGCCAGTATTCCATTCGTTCCAAGTACTGCTGCTGAATAAAGTAACTTTTTTCCATTTTTTTTAAATGGTCGAAGACCAAATTTCGCAAACAGGTAAAAAGGTAGGCGTTGAAGTTCAAGCCTGGGTTGATTTGATTGCGTTTGTCCCAAATTTTTATCAATACATCATGAATCATGTCTTCGGCTTCTTCTTCATCTTTAATGAACGAAACGCAAAACTTGATAGCAGGTGTTTTATAGTGATTATACAGCTCCGCAAAGGCTATCTGATCACCTTGAATCACTTTTCGCAGGATATTATCGCTGATACGGGCCATGATACAGTTTTGGAAAAAGGTAAAACTGGGTGTAACATTCTGTTAAATTTCACACATCTTGCTCTTGTGAAGATGAGCAAAACCAGCTGGTTTACTAAAAATATTGATTTGCCAATAGCCTTCCCTTAACAGAGTATTATCACGGTAAGCTACTGCGGTAAATCCTTATTTACCAAAAAGAATTCGGAACTTTCCAAAACATATTTTTTGACGTCCTTTCTCTTTACTTCCGCTATCCCAGACAGCACGAAAATCATTAGGTGAAATTTCAATAAGGGAGGGGTAGGAGTTGTGAATATTAGCATCAAAAAATGTGCGCTCATTACTCCATTGCCCATCAAGTGACTTTACTTTGTACCGTAAGGCCATTCGACTCCAAGCGGGGCCATCGTTGTAGATATAATAAAATAAACCATCAGACGACCTCCCAAAACCTGCTTCAGATACGGAATTGTACAGTTCAGGTTCCTCTTTAGGAATACTCCAATTACGTCCATTATCAACACTTAATGTCGACCATGCTCGCGGGGGGGTTAATGCTTTATTAGTATTGTCTGCAGTACGCATAACCATTATAAGTTCTCCATCCTGCTTTCCTAAAGCGATATGCCCTTCATGTACCCAAACCTTTTCTGGATTAGGAACATAACCAGCTACATCCCAGTCTAACAAGCTTTTACTGCGTAGTACAAAATGTACTCTTGCACCACCTACTGGGCCATTATCTAACGAATTTCGATGAGCGGGGAGTAAATAAACGGGTTCGCCATTTTCAACAATCCGCTGGATATTTCCAGTCAGAACTAAGGAACCCGTATAATGCATAGTTAATTCTACCTGATTCCATGATCTGCCGCCATCACCACTATAAGCCCCTACTAAAAAAGATTCCTCACTATTGGGCTGGCTTAATGGATTTCTCATGGCAAAGCACCATAAAATATTTTGTCCAGGAGGCTTAAATAAAATAGGGTTTGCGTAAGCATATTGTTGCATCCCATATTTTTCTCGGTGATTAAAGATATAAACAGGATTTCCCCAAGTATCGCCGTCATTAGTAGAGACAATAGAAATAATATCAGCCATATCTAACTTTCCTGGGATACCTGCCTCATAAGCAATAACAAGATGTTTGGGTTTCCATTCAGCAATGTGGGGTATTGCCAAAGTTGAAGCATCAGGATGTTGTTCAACAGAACGAACCACTCTCACGTCGGTAACGTCTCCATTAAAATCTAATTGTTTCTGTTGGCAAAAAACAGATAACGACAAAAAAGTAAAGAATATAAATGCAAAGAGTTTATTTGAAAAAGACATGAATTTATTGTTTAGTTATCTTCAATTTTTAACTTCCAACCAGACTAAGTAATGAACTAATAGCCAGGATTTTGCTCTAATTTGGCACTAAAATTGGCATCAATATCAATTTGAGGTATTGGCCAAAACTCATGAAAGCTTTGAATAGTAGTCCTTGTAGATTCGTAATCTGTATATTTTCTGGTTCGTTCAACAAGCCTACCAACTCTTGTTAAAGTACGGCGACGAGGCTCCTCAATAATAAGTTCACGAGCTCTTTCATCCAGTATATAATCTAAATTAACCTCCCCAGCTAAAATAGGTTTTGCTTTTGCACGTGTTCTAACAGCATTAATATCATCCGCAGCTTTCTGTAACTCTCCTTTTCTCCAATAGGCTTCTGCTCTAAGTAAATAAGTCTCTGCCAGGCGAAAAACCATAATATCATTGGCGGTAACTCCATTTGGGACACTCGTTGTGGCCAATTTTTTTCCTTCAATTTTCCGAATTGCAGGATAAATATTTTGCATTGTATCGACTACAGTAGGTTTGGGGATAATTCTTTGTCCAAAATATGCGGAACTTGGGTTATTGTAGTAAAATGTTCTTTTAATGTTATGTGGAGAATTTCGAATATCATTAGACCAATTATCTTTCCACAAATCATACAAAAACCAGGTTGTAGGTCTGGACCAAGATACACCACGGCTTAAACTATCTGCCAGTACCATCCCTGTCTTTCCATTTGGATCTGATAGCTGGATATAGAAAGGACCCCAAATACGCCAGAGGTAGTTTCCTACACCCAAACCGCCAGGAGTCTGGTCTTCAAATTGCCAAACATAAATTGATTCTTGATTTCCAGAACTGCGGTTTTGGTTACCGGTTTTGAATAAATCCGAAAATACATCACCAGGTAAATTCTTTTCTGATCCAAATCGCTCCGTCATTAATCTATAAAGTCCAGAGTTTATTACTTTAGAAGCACTTTCTATTCCTTTATCGTATTCGCCTAAACTGATATATACTTCACTAAGTAAATGATCTGCAGCGGCTTTGACAATACGACCTTCATTGTTTTTTGTTACTGTCACGGGTAACCATTTGGATGCAAATTCAAGATCTTTTCTGGCCGATTCATAGACTTCTTTACGGGTATTTCGAACAAAATCAGTTTTTGGGGTAGTATAAAGTGTTTCAACAATAGGTACTCCGCCATATAAATTTGCCAGTAGATTATGAGTATAGGCTCTGAAAAAACGTGCTTCTGCAACAATAGCATTTTTTTCCGCTTCATTCGCCCAAATAGATTGAAGATTAGGTTTTTCAGCGTATGTAATTACTGTATTAGCACGAATCAGCATAATTTGATAAGCCCACTGCCAATAATTACTTACCATAGATCGAGTTGGCGTCAAATAAGTGCCATAATTTCGAAAGTTTATTTCAAAAGAACTACCTGTAACAGCTACATCGGTACCATTCCAAAAATTCATTACCCAATTTGTGTTATTCATCCGTGCATGTTCCTGCCTGGCGGCTTCATGCAAAGATGTAATATAGTTTTCAAAACCAGATTTTGAACTTAACAAAATATCTGTACTTACAACTGCCAATGGTTTCTCATTAAGAAAATCATCTTGGCAAGAGCATAAAGAAAAAAAGCAAATAATCAATGGGAGCCGATTAAATAATCTCCACAGAGGCTGATAATAACTAATTAATAATTTCATTGTATTGTAAGTTTAGAAATTGTAACGGTTGTACTATTTATTTAGAAGTACCTTAAAAACTCAAATTAGCTCCAACAGTAATCATTCGAGCAATTGGATAACTGCTCTGTTGAAGACCTAACTCGATTTTACTTCCAATTTCGGGATCAGCGCCTGGCCATTTAGTAAACGTAAACAAGTTTTTGCCGCTTATAAATATCCTAAAATGTGATATTTTAGCACGTTCAACTATACTTTTTGGGATTTCGTATGTCATAGAAATGTCTTGTAGTCTTACAAAGTTTCTACTAATGTAATAGCCGTGACCATAAGGGTTATCATATGCGAGAGAAGGGCGAACATTTGATTTGTTCTCAGCTGTCCACCACTCAGTATCAAGCATGTTCAAAGCTCTTAAAGGACCATTATTAAAGGAAATCATGTGATTGAAAGAAGAAATCCATCCCTGCATGGCATTTACAAAAACCGACAATGAAAGATTACCGTACTTAATAGTATTAGTAATACCCCAACGATAATTAGGCTGACCTGTTTGGCCAATTACAGTACGGTCATTGGAAGCATCTATTTTGCCATCTCCATTTAAGTCTTTAAGCCGTACATAACCTGGTTTAAAGCCTGTAGGTAATTGATCTCCTTCCTGATAGACTCCGTCAAAAACGTAGTCGTAGGCTATACTTATTGGCTGTCCAATAACCCACCGATTTCCCAAATCATTATCTTCAATGCCATCACCATTGGTATCGGAACGATACAAGTGTACAATCTTGTTTTTATTATTTGAAAAAGCTAAACTACTGTTCCATTCAAATTTACCTTGTTGATAGTTGATGGTATTGAGAGTAATTTCAATTCCTTTATTATTTGTTGCACCTAAATTAGTCAATATAGAGGGATAACCAGATATATTTGGTAAAGAACGTGAAACCAATAAATCCTTCGTGTCCATATTATATAATTCAACTGTTCCCCCTAAACGACCTTTAAATAGTTCAAAATCAAGAGCTGCATTAGCCGTATATGTTGTCTCCCATTTCAAGTCTGGGTTCGCCATATTCAAAGAGAATGAGCCTAAAGAGGAGACGCCTCCATCACCGAAAACATAACGTGTAGTTCCTTCCAAAGCTAAGGACTGATAAGGATTGATAGCTTGGTTGCCAACAGCTCCGTAAGAAACCCTGAGTTTTAGATTATTTATAGACGGTATTCCTTTTAAGAAGGGCTCATCGGATACCACCCAAGCAAATGCAGCAGAAGGAAATGTAGCATATTTATTGTTAGCAGCAAATACTGAACTTCCGTCTCGACGGGCAGTGATTGTTAAAAGGTATCTGTTTTTTAAGCGATAATTTAAACGCAACATAGATGATATACCATCAGAAGCAATCGCATTGGATGAATTTGTAAGAATTTGTCCAATTGAAAGATTATTCCAACCAATAGCCCCTGTTGAAAGCTGTTGAGAGATTGCCGTTGTAGATTCCCACCCAAAATGATTACGTCCATACAATAAAGTGGCATCAAAAGCATGGTTATTATTAATTTGCCGCTTATATGTAACTATATTTTCGAGTACCCAATCAAAGTCTTGTCGGTTAAATTTGCTTGCACTGGTATTATTTGTAGCTGGTAGACGAGTATCTTGACGTACAAAGTTATAATTACTCTCCCACCTATAATTTGGTGAGTAATTAAATCTATAACTTAATCCTTCTACAAATGGTACATCTACTTTTACATAGAAATTAGCAAACAAGTTATTAGAAATTTCCTCGTTTTTAGTAAGCAATGCATCTCGCATTGTATTTGTATGCACAGCATCACCATCTACATAATTAAAAGTAGGTTCTCCATCTTCATAAAACCACGTCCCAAATGGAGATGCAGAATAAGCAGTAGAAGGGTCAGCATTTAAACCCGAAAGGTCTCTGCGAGTATATATAGTATTTAAGCCAATTGTGAGTGTATTTGTAACCTTATTTTCTACATTCGCTCTGAGTGAAATTCGTTTTTGATTATCATTAAATATTACGCCTCTTTCATCTGCAAAAGACGCAGAAAGATAATAGTTGGTAAAGTTTGTTCGTCCTGATAAACTAAGGTCATAAGAGCTTATTTTACCTTGTTGAGAAATCGCATCCCACGGGTCTGTGATTGTACCTGATTCATAATTTGGAACTTCTGCTGTTCTCAAATATTTAGTAATATCTGACGGATTAGCCACTAAACCATTCTGCTTTCTAGCATCAAGCGTTTTCTGTATATATCGTTCAGAACTTAGTAATTTAGGCTTATAACTCCAATCAGACATGCCATAAAATGTATTGATTTGAATGGTTGGTTTCTCAGTAGACCCTTTTTTAGATGTAATCAAAATTACACCGTTTGCGGCTCGTGAACCATAAATGGCAGCGGCGCTGGCATCCTTCAATACTTCCATAGATTCGATATCGTTAGGGTTAATGTCTGCTAAACTACCATTGAAAAAAATACCGTCAACTACAATTAAGGGGTTATTCCCCCCACTTAAAGAGCGGGGCCCACGAATAAGAATTGAGCCATTTTGACCAGGCCGTCCATTATCAGTAAATTGGACTCCAGCTACTCGCCCCCTTAAAGCTTGGCCGACGTTTGTATTGGGGCTGTTCTCAGTTTCCTTCATATTTACTTTAGAAACAGAACCCGTTACATTTCGCTTTGACTGAGTCCCATATCCAATCACTACTACTTCATCAAGTCCTTTGGTGTCTATTTTAAGACTGACATTCACCTGTGTACGATTCCCCACCACCACTCCTTGAGACAAATACCCCACATACGAAAAAACCAAGATTGCCTTTCCATCAGGTACGTCAACCTTATACTTGCCATCAGCATCAGTAGTTGTGCCGCGTACAGTGCCCTTAACTAAAATACTCACGCCTGGTAAGCCTGAACCACTTTCGTCGGTGACAGTTCCTGTGACGGTTTGCTCGTTTCTTTCGAGTGATGGAACCCCCACTTTTTCTAGGTTTGGGACTACTTCCCGCTCCGGTTTACTTTTTTTTAGCAAAATTCTATTCTCAATGACTTCGTATTCAATGGAGATAGGTTTCAATATTTCGTCCAAAACCGTAGATAATCGGCGATTACTTCCGTTCAAGGATACGCGTTGATTGGATTTAATTTTGGTACTGTACACGAACTTGATATCGGCCTGTTTCTCTATCTGGCTCAGAATATCTTTTAATTCGAGCCGCTCGCCCACAACCGATATGGTACGATTGAGTATTTCTTGTGCGTGAGTGTCATGGGCCCATGCCATGCTGCCGCACAGTGCGACTAAGAGCATTTGGGCAAGTGTGATTTTCATAGTTTTCCACAAAGTTTTGGAAATCAGTAAGCGTTTTTTCATAAATTTACTTGTTTTTTAATTGAGAAAAATTGAGAAACAGGGCCCTCCCACAGATTGGCGTTTGTAGAGGGCATCACTTTAGGGCCGAAAATGTTCACAGCATTTTCGGCTTTTTCTTAGCAACCGTCGCCGTAAATAAAGACCACCGTGCCGCGTTTTTCGTACGTAGCGTCGATGGATTTACAGATGAGTTCGAGTTGGGTAAACATTGAAAGGCCGTTTAAATCAGCCGTGATGTGGCAATCTTTGGCGTTGGGATTGGCAATCACAAATTCAATTCCGTACAACTTTGAAAGCCCCTCCAAGACCTGTTCGAGAGAAGCTTCTTTGAAGACCAATTGCGGTGGAATTGCCTCATTGGCCGCGATGGGAATAGGTTTTTCAACTATCCCGGGAACCATGTTTTTGGAAACAACATCAAACACAACGCGCTGATTAGGCGTAAGAATGACCCCGTTTCGTTCGGATTTTTGGTTTGATTTTTCGGCATAAACCGATACCTTTCCGGTTGTTACGGCTACTTCAATGGTGTTGGCTTTTTCGTGATGTTTAATGCGAAAACTCGTGCCCAACACTTCTGTTGTTAGGTCGCCCGTATGCACTAGAAAGGGTTTGGTTACGTTTCTTTTCACTTTAAAAAATGCTTCTCCTTTTAGATATACTTCGCGTTTGGCCGTATTGAAGGTTTTATCATACAAAATGCTGCTGTTTTGTTTGAGCACTATCACGGTTCCGTCTTCGAGCTTGACTTCCTGTTCGAGTTGAGTCGTGTTTTTGACTTCAATACCCACTTGTTCCCGGTTCGTCAGTGCTGAAAGTTGTTTGCTTTCCGAAGAAGGATTGATTTTAAAAAACCATACAAAACCCATTGCCAAACAAGCCGCTATGCCCGAAAACCAAGCCAAACGAGTTATCATCATTGTGGATGTGGGACGAATCTGTTTATACAGGTTTCGCCACATCCGTTTTTCCATTCCGTTTTTTTGGGTAGGAGAGAGGTTGGTCGTGAGTTGTTTCGGTTGGGCATTGTACCACTCCATCAACTGATTTTCTTCCTCCTCAGTCGTCTTGCCTTCCAGGTAGCGTTTCGACAAATCATTGAATTCCTGTTGTGTCATATCGTGGGTGTGTTTATAGTCTTAGTTGTTGGATTGATACGATTTGAGGTTCTCTTTCAGGAATTTCAATGACTTGGTGATGTGATATTCCACCGCTTTTTCGCTGAGGTCGAGGCCAAGGGCGATTTCCCGAACCGATTGATTTTCAAAACGGCTGCGTTTGAAAACTTCCGCACTTTTTTCGGGCAAACGGCTAAGGACTTTGTCGACTGCCTCCGACAGTTCGGTAAAGTTGACGATTTCGTCGGTGGCGTAGTGTTGATGTATTTCCTGAAAAATGAGGTATTCCTGGTATTTACGGTAGCTGATCTTTGACTTGATGTAGTCGTACACTTGATTTTTGATGGCAATGGTGAGGTACAAATCCAGATGTCGGATGACAACTTCTGAACGCCGATTCCATACCGTTAAAAATACTTCCTGCACCAATTCCTCGGCTTCTTCCCTAACGCCCGTTTGGTGATACGCCATTCCAAAAAGCTTATACCAATACCGGCGGTAGATTTCTTCAAAGGCGGAGATTTTGCCTTCCTGAAGAAATTCCACTAAATGCGCATCGTCAAGCTGCTTTACATTCATCATTTAGCCTATTTGCCTGTACAGTAGAACAACTCAGTAAAATCCCTAAATAGTTTTGAAAAATATTTGAATAATTTTATTTTGAAGAGCTTGATGCGTAGTTTTAGGAATAAAAAAAGGTGGTCTGTTGTCAGGCCACCTTTTGATTGATACTAACTATGTTGCCAAACCGCAGGCTGCTTAGAAACGGTCAAGATGTATCACCTTGTTCCGCACTGTTGCAAAGTCTGTTTTTAGTACGGCATCTTCCTTCGAAAGATCCAGCACAATGAGGGGTTGTCCACTCTTTTCACCTTGCTGTTGATTGGTTTCCAAAACCGAAAAAGCCGAACTAAGATTAAAGCGATTCAAAAACAATGCGACTGCCCATGGCCTGAACGGGTCGGGCATTATGGCTATAGGCTTTTACAAATGCAGCTAATTGGGCGGAGGAGATTTTGAGTTTTTCTTTAAAAACAATCCAATTCAACCCTTGCGAGCAAGGAGGGGTTGTCAGCGAACCGGTATAATTGTAGTATTTTTTCAAGTCTGGAAACAGTTGAATAGGGTCGATGGTTGCGGCTGTACTTACTTCTGTTTCTTTTACAGTTGGAAAACTTTTCAGGTATTGGGCAATGGCGCTGTTGTCTTTTCCGCCCTCTTCCATTGGATTAAGGTCAGAAAAAGGCGAAATGGCAATAAGAAGAAGCGAGCTGCAATGCACACGGGCAGGACATTTTTATACTTTTTCTTCCCGGTCAAAAGTAGAGTCATTTGGTTTCAAATTCAATTCTCTTATATCTTTCACCCATTCCAGCTTCAAATAGGGCAACGTGGCCTGAATGTCGTCATACTTTCTGAGTTTTTTCCTGCTTGTTTCAAATAATAGCGTCTCGGTTTTCCTGTCAATGTCAGGATCTTCTTTTTTGGGAATAAAATTATCGTGCAGCATCACATTCCACCAACCATAACTGCATAACAACGCCAATTCAGCGGGACACTCAAATTCAATCGTTTGTATTCCACTTTCTATGGCTACATCACTCAATAAGCATCTTGCATCTATTAACCTGGGGGCATGTTCATATTTCTTACAGGAATGCCATGCCCAGATGGGTGCATTCGTACAATTGATTCCCCTCATTGACATTTGGTTAGCCATCCATCTATACGCCTTCGTGAAGGAACCTTCTTCCCAATAATCCTCCCATTTTGCTTCAAGAATGCCTGTATTTTTGAGCTCTTCCACTACTTTTATTCCCTGAAATGTCCAAAGCTTATATTTCTTGTCTGTTTTCATCTTGCACTGATGTTGTCTGTATTCTCAATCATTTCGGACCAATTTCTGTGATTTATGCAACAAAACTCCATAGATCTGGACTTGTTGGAAGGCAATCAGGAAAATGGTTTGGTATTTACCGTGTTACAAACATGCTATTTATTTTTCGTTCGCAGTTTCTTTTCGGAAGACGCCGGACAACCGGAGACATCAATCAGATAAATTTGTTTTTTATTCGTTTTTTAATGCTGAAACCACAAATAGTGAGGTAACAGGACTTAGTTTTAAAGGAAAACGAGTGTAGACTTGCCCGTCCTTTTTTGAATAGGCTACTTCTTTAATTGAGGTTGTTTCTCCATTTGCAGGATTCCATAATTCAGGTATGATTTTCCCTCGAACTTCAGCAAATGTCTCAATGGCATCGTCGGATGAATTTGCGAAATAGTATATATCTTTCTTGTCTTTTTGTTTATGCAGGTATGAAAACATTCCGCCCCCACTCAATGGTGAAGGGTTGTTTTCAAAACTGACATCGGCATCTATGTTTAGTTTTTCAAGGGTTTCATTAAGTAAATCACCACTGGGTTTACGAATAAAGATTGTTTTGCCATTCATTTTGTTGGACTTTACGGGCGAAACACCATCAGGCATTGGTTTCGCGGCATCTATCCCAAACATCTCTTTGATGATAGCTTGCACTTTTCGGTCATTTGTCAGAGCTGTTTTGTCATTTCCGGTTAATTCTGCGGCTTTGGAAGGCAATAGAGACGTGGCAATTACGATACCTCCTTTATCGTAATATGTCTTGATTTTTTGTAACGCTTTAAGTGAAATTACCGTTTGACCCGGCAAAATAAGAACTTTGTAACTCTGGCTATTCACCTTATTATTCAGCTCAAGTTTTGAACCGTTTAGTTTTATTTTGTCGCTCAATAAAAAATCGGGGTGCATAAAAGTAAGGCAGTGCGCGCAAAGTAATGCTATAACAAAAAAATAGACAACGGGGGCAAATGCCTAACATTGGAGTGACTAAACTCAAAGATTATGTACCTATTTTGCCCAAGTTGTCACAGCACAAAGATAAAAAAGAATGGCCCTACTCACTACGGTAATCGCAGCGGCGAACCCTCAGAACCATCAGTGTAAATGCTGTGGTCGGCAGTTTGTGATCAACAACGGCCACACGGAGTCGGCATGGACAAG
>NZ_JAIXST010000182.1 GCF_027484545.1 Runella sp.
ACTTGGTCTTTGGAACGGTTATCCGTTTTTTTTCGGGATGGGTTAATTTCATTGGGGTTTTGCTTGGTCGTAAAATTTACAAACGTAGCTCATCCCAAGTTTTTATCAAAATGCCCTGAGTAATTGCTTGTAAAGAATAAATGATAACTGGCTAAAGCAAGTAAAAAATATCAATAAGAAAAATGACGATGAACTAAATAATGAAGGTTCAACTGTTACAGGCCGGCTACAGCGCACTGCGCAACGCTTCCAACAAAGCATTCATATCTTCGGCGGTGTTGTATAGGTGGGGTGATACTCGAATCCCCTGCCCTCTTGCCGCTACAATCACTTTGCGGGTTTCCAGAGCCTGTTGTACTTTAATTACGTCGGTTCCGGAAGGCAATCGAATCCCTACCAGATGATGCGCCCGTTCGGCTTCGGGTTCAAAAGTCACGCCTAAAGCAGAGAGCTGCCGTACAGGCTCCTGCCAAAGCTCCCGACAATGGGCCTGGATGTGATCCCCCCCCCATTCCAATTTTTCCCGCAAGGCCACTTCCAGCATCGGAATTTGGATAAAATGCGAATGCTCACCTACATTATAGCGATAAGCTTTGGGACGGTATTGATTTTGGTATTCGGTCAATTTATAAAAAAGGTTGCTTTCCTCACGTGCCATCCACGTTTCTTCGAGCGGAGTGCCTCCATCGAAAAACTCACCAAAATAAGCCAGACCCATCGAATAAGGTCCCATCAGCCATTTATACGCCACACAAATCAACGCATCCGGGCGTACTTTTTGAATGTCAAACTCCAAAGCTCCTACCGACTGAGTACCATCAATGGCCAACAACGCGCCAAATTGCTTGGCGCGTTCTGAAATTTGTTCTAAGTCAAACCGAATCCCGTATTGCCAATGAACATGAGGCAATACTACCAAAGCGGTATCTTCACCGATAGCCTCTAAAATCCGCGCGTTCCATTCTTTTCCCACTTGCCTTGTTTCGGGCATCGTGACGGTTTTGATTTGCAGCGATAATTCTTCGCACACCCGCGTCCATGCATATACATCGCTCGGAAATTCATCCCCAATGACCAAAATATGCTGCCCCGCCTTCAAATTAGGTTTTCGATGAAGATTTCTCGCCACAATTGCCATTCCATAAGATACCGAAGGAATAACAGCAATACGCTCTTTGTCGGGACAATGAACCAATTGCCCAAACAACTCCCGAACTACCCAAGCCCGTTCAAAAAAATCATCGGGTCGGATCTGATGAATAGTAGGTGTAAAATGCTGAATGGCCGATATACCGGCTTGTTCTACAGCCTTGGAAAACGGCCCGCGCGTGGCACAATTGATAAAATGAACGCCTTCAGGAAGGCTAAAACGAGACGTGATGGACGAGACTGTCATGCTTATTAAAAAATATCAACCAAATAAAATACCTACCTACCAAGCAATTATAAATTTATTCTTAAAATTATTCATCAAAAACAAAATTTGGCACAGTGTTTGTTATTCACTTATTATAACTCATAAAAATAGTTGTTAAAAAATGGATACCATTTTAGGAGTTGGGTCACGAGTGCGTCATGCTGATTTTGGAGACGGGGTTGTTATCAATCTAAAATCCGTCAGTTATACGATTACGTTTGTTCAACACGGCACCAAAGTTATTAAATTAAACACACCCTTAGAAATTATTGAGGCGGTAGAGCTGGACACTGATTTTGTCAGTCTCTTTGATGTGGAACAATCCTTGACCAAAATCCTTCAAAAGTGGTTGGATGCAAGCGCAACCATTCCGTTGGGTGACAAATGGAAAGGAGGGAAAATCATTTTAAAGCCCGGGCGAAGTGATTTATCTTCTAAGGAGATGACCATTGATAGTTTTTTTCACAAAATTGTAATGACGCGCGACCGCCTTCGGGTGCTCGAACAACGCATCAACGCAAGTAAACTGGACGACGAAGAAAAAATAAATATACAGCAGTACATCACCAAAATCTACGGTTCGATGACCTCCTTCAACTTACTCTTCAAAAACAACGAAGATTATTTTGTGGGAGAAAAAAGTAGCGGTGAAGTTGCTTAGAAAAATCTTAAATCACGATTCTTCAAATGTGATTTGAATAAGGGGGGAAGTAAGCCGAAGGCGCGGGAGTCACTGACTTCCGCGCCTTTTATTATGAAATCCTATACTATAAGGTTGATGAATTGATAGTGATAAAAGCCTTATAGGATTAAGCTCGTGGGTGGTATTTTGTAACCACTTCCCGCAGATATTCGCGATCTAAATGGGTGTATATTTCTGTCGTAGTAATTGATTCATGACCCAGCATTTCCTGAACGGCTCGTAAATCGGCTCCCCCTTCTATCAGGTGGGTAGCAAACGAATGCCGAAACGTGTGGGGACTGACGGTCTTATGCAAGCCAATGATTGAAACCAAATCTTTTATCACTAAAAATACCATTACTCGCGTCAATTGCTTCCCGCGACGGTTGAGAAATACAAAATCTTCGTGACCTTTTTGAACCTCTACGTGGCTCCGAATATGTTCAACATAAAGCTGAGTCTGCCGGATAGCATCTGCTCCAATCGGCACGAGACGAGTTTTGCTTCCTTTGCCGATTACCCGCAAAAAACCGGCATCAAAATAACAATTAGTAATTTGCAAATTTACCAATTCGGACACCCGAAGCCCCGAACTATAGAGCACTTCCAGCATTGCACGGTTGCGCATTCCTTCCGGTTTTGAAAGATCATTGGCTTCCAATAACTGAATAATTTCAGGATAGGTCAACACGTCAGGCAAATGGCGCGATAAATGGGGAGATTCAATGAGTTGGGTAGGGTCTATAGTGAGGAGGTTTTCCAGAACCAGGTATTTAAAAAACGATTTTATCCCCGACAAAATCCGTGCTTGTGAGTAAGCTGCCAATCCTAAATCATGGAGATAGCCCAAAAATTCCAACACGTCAAATTCCGTAATTTCTATCAGTTCTTTCCCGCCCAGCAATTCGACATATTCCGCCAATTTAGCGGCATCCCGCACGTACGCTTCGACCGAATTATCGGCCAAACCGCGTTCTAATACTAAATAATCTTTAAACTGCTTGAGATAGGTTTCCCACATGGTAATTGGTGATTTCCGAAAGGCAAAAGTAGCAAATCCCTTTCCCGAAAGACAGACCTAAAAAACAAAAAGCTGCTCGAGAGTTCGAACAGCTTTCCGACGTTATCCACACCATTTCTATAAATCCAATTTTGTTTGAGATAAAATTGAATTCGGGGGTAAAATTAATTATAATTTTCCTAAAAAATATTAAAATTAGAATAAAAAGCGCAAAATTATTATTTAAACGCCTTTTATTCTTTTTGATACATACTAAAAGCCTTACATATCAAAAAGCTACCAATTAACGTTATCGCATAATAAATTGCTAATTTCGGGTTAGAAACTACCACCGCCACCAGTGCAATAAGGGTCAATCCTAAGGCACAAAAAGGGATAAAAGGATACCAAGGTGCATGGAAAGGACGCTTGAGTTGGGACTCTCGGCGGCGAAGTTGCAGCACACAAATACTACCAAATCCATAAAGTGTCAACGCTCCCAACACCGACAACACGATGATATCGGCTGCCGAATTGGAAAGCAGTACAATAATTCCGATGAACATATTGATTATTAAAGCATTGGCCGGTGTTTTAAGGCGGCTTTGAACCTGTCCCATCCATTTTGGGAAATGCCCCGCTCTCCCCATCTCAAAAGTAGCCCGGCCTGCCGCCATCAGTAAGCCGTGAAAAGAAGCTACTAAACCAAAAAGCCCCGCAATAATTACTGCAAAATAGAGCCCAGCAGACTCCCCCACAAGCCGGACCAGTGCCAAAGGCAAAGGAGAATCGGAGGTAGTACCATCGGTTTTGAAAACAACAGCTTCCCAACCAGCTACTCCTACTGCCCCCACAAACGTAAGCGCACAAAGAATAACCAGTGTAAGCATCGCCGAACCAAACCCCCAGGTAAGGTCGCGTTGCGGGTTTTGGCTCTCTTCCGCGGCATTTGCCAATCCTTCAATTCCCAGAAAAAACCAGATAGCAAAAGGGATAGCCGCCCACGCTCCCGCCCAGCCATTGGGCAACGCATTATGCCTTAAATTTTTCAGGGATATATCACTAAAAGTTATACCCGCAAATAAAATCAAACCGGCTACGGCGACAAATGTGATAAAAAACTCAAAAGTAGCAGCTAATTTTACCCCAATCGCATTGAGCAATGTGAAAAGCAGATACGCTCCTACGGCAGCGTAATTAGGAGGAAGTTCCGGAAAAAAAAGATTGACGTGAGCGCCAATTCCTACCGCAATGGCAGGAGGGGCCAACACAAACTCGACGACCTGCGCAATACCCGCAACAAACCCCCAATCTCGCCCCAAAGCACGCGAAGTATAGTCAAAAATCCCGCCCGCTTTGGGAATAGCACAAGCCAACTCAGCATATCCAAGTGTAAAACAAACGTACATGATCACCACCAAACCCGTAGCGGCTGCCATGCCCAGTGTACCTCCTTTTTCCAATCCAAAATTCCAACCAAAATACATTCCAGAAATGACGTATCCTACCCCAAGACCCCAAAGCAACGTAGGAGTAAGCGAAGGCTGTAAATGGCCGTTTGTTTGTGACATACTATAAAAAGTTATCGGGTTACGAAATTTCAGTTATTGAAAATTATACTTGAAATGAAGATACAGTGACCAGTACATCCAAGGCTATTAATACCAAAGCTGCCATGAGGAAGTAACGGTATTTATTACTCACTACGGCTACTTTACGGCTATCAATCAAGCGATTTTCCACTGAATTAATAGCGCTGACGACATCAGCAATGGCATTGGTTTGGTTATTGATTTCGAAATACTTTCCGTTAGTTGCCTTGGCTAACTCTCGTAAGTAGTTGCTGTTAAGTCGCGTCGTTACAATTTCTCCATTTTCATCTTTGACCCAGCTGCCGTTTTGGCGAATACGCCCCCCCCCATTGGTTCCCACTCCGACAATCATCAACTTCAAGTCAAACTGCCGAATAGACGTCAGCGTCTTTCGTTCACAGGTACCGAAATTTTCACCATCGGTAAAAAGTAAAATGATTTTAGACGTATTAACAGTCCGATTTTGAAGAAGTTTCTCTAAACTCAAGTCGAATGCGCTGCAAATATCCGTTCCCGGATTGCTGACCTGTCCCGTATTTAGTAATTGTGTAAAAAGTTCAAAAGCCCCCATGTCAAACGTGAGCGGCACTTGCAGAAACGAACTGCTTGAAAAAATAATGAGACCAAAACGATTTTCGTGCAAAGAGGCAATAAGTTGCTGCAATTCAAATTTGACTTTTTCGAGGCGAGAGGGTTGCACGTCGCCCGCATCCATGGATTTAGAAACATCTACCAAAACCATAATATCTTTCCCTTCGGCAATAATGTCTCTTTCAGGCTCACCAAAAAAGGGCCCCAGCAAAGCCACTATCATTAACGCAAAATAGGTAGTGCGCAGAAAAAACTTGATTACCACTGCCCGCGCCGTTGTACCAAGCGCTTTTGCCACCAAAACCGTTCGACCGATATAAAGTGTATAGAAGAGCAGAAAAATTCCGATAAAGATGTACTCAACGAGCGTGAGCTCATAATTAAAATTCATACCTGTTTGCTAAAATTCACTTCAAATAAACAAAAAATCCCCAAACTGTGAAAGGTGAACCGTAAACTGTCGACTAACTTTGCAGCATGGCAATCATTGGAACCGATATTTCATACGTAAAACAACTACTTCAGGCAGGACAGGTAGTGGGCATTCCGACCGAGACCGTTTATGGATTGGCAGGTAATGCTTTTGACGAAGACGCAGTGTTGAAAATTTTCACCGTCAAAAATCGTCCGCAATTTGACCCCCTCATCGTACACACAGATACGCTGTCTAAACTTACCTCCTTTATCGCTGATTTCCCTGAAAAAGCGCAAAAATTGGCAAAGGCTTTTTGGCCAGGGCCGCTTACGTTGCTATTGCCAAAATCAGATGAAATCTCGGACTTAGTAACTTCCGGCTTATCCACCGTGGCCGTGCGTATTCCCAATCATTCGCTTACTTTGGAATTGCTCTCGACGCTGGACTTTCCTTTGGCTGCTCCGAGTGCCAATCCGTTTGGATACATCAGCCCCACTTCAGCGCAACACGTTGAAAAGCAATTAGGTAAAAAAATTCCGTACATTCTGGATGGCGGCGAAAGTCAGGTTGGAATTGAATCAACCATTGTAGGTTTTGAGGGCGACGAAGCCGTTGTCTATCGTTTGGGCGGAACATCAGTTGAAGCCTTGGAAAAAATCATTGGCACAGTGAAACTTGTAGCACATTCCAGTTCCAATCCCAAAGCTCCTGGAATGTTAAAAAGCCACTATTCACCCCGTAAACCCTTATTTATAACCGACTTTGAGCAACTTTCAAAAAACTATTCAAAAGAGAAAATCGGCTATTTATCTTTCCAAATAGCCATTGAAAATGTATCGCTCGAAAATCAACGCATCTTATCACTTACGGGCAGCTATTCCGAAGCCGCCAAACATCTTTTTTCGTACATGCGGCAACTGGACAGCCTCCCGATAGACGTTATTTATGCCGAACTCCTGCCTGAAAAAGACTTGGGGCGCGCTATCAATGATCGTATCCGACGAGCAGCGGTGAGAGAGTAAAAAAAAGGCAAAGTA
Organism: Runella sp.; assembly: GCF_027484545.1. Taxonomy (GTDB): domain Bacteria; phylum Bacteroidota; class Bacteroidia; order Cytophagales; family Spirosomataceae; genus Runella. The sequence continues at coordinate 6,735 of NZ_JAIXST010000182.1, forward strand.
GAACTTCTTGTTGCACTAAAAAAATTCAAAAAGCAGGCGATTCTTAGTATAATTTCTACCACTAAAAACACAAACGAGGTTAAAGCAGTTATTTCTTTATGGAAACCATTGATTTTACCCAACCCGTAATTTTTGCCCAAACTGCTTTTTATCTATTTTTGGGGATTTTTGGGCGGTATGTTTTGATTGCGGCCCTGTTTCACTATCTGTTTAAAGTCAAGTACCAATCTTTTTTTCAAAATCGCGAAGTTAATCAACGCCCCCGCCGTCCAGCACAGCATTGGCGAGAAATTGGATTTTCGTTTGTTACTGCAATTATTTTTGCGCTGGCAGGTACGGGAATGGTAGTGGCGTGGCAGTTGGGCTATACGCGCATCTATCTGAATTTCAGTGATTATTCAGCCTTGTGGTTTTTAGGAAGTATTCTTCTCGTTTTGTTTTTACACGAAACCTACTATTACTGGCTTCACCGTTGGATGCATCACCCACGGGTCTATAAATGGGTACACAAAGCCCATCACGATAGCATTACCACTTCTGCCTGGACTTCCTTTTCTTTCCATCCCATGGAAAGTATCTTACAGGCAGTCGTTTTGCCCGCCTTAATGTTTGTTATTCCATTGCACTATATTGCCATCGGTATTATTTTACTGATAATGACCACAACGAGCGTCATCAACCACCTTAATACTGAATTGTATCCGCGCGATTTCCATCGGCATTGGTTTGGTAAATGGTGGATTGGAGCCACGCACCACAGCCTGCATCATTCGCAGTTCAAGTACAATTATGGCTTGTATTTTACTTTTTGGGACAAATGGATCGGTACCGAAAGCCCCGATTTTAAGAAGTTGTTCGAGAAAAAAACCAAAAAAGTGGAAAGCACAAAAAATGTCGAGGGCAAAGTGCAGAGTGTCGAATAAAGAAAACTCATTTGACATTTTGCACTTTGAACTCGACACTCTCATTACTCTTCCCAGCCAAACGAACGTTCAACAGCTTTTTGCCAGCCTTTGTAAAGTTTGGCGCGTTTCTCTTCTCCCATGGTGGGAGTCCATGTTTGCGCTATTCCCCAGTTTTGACGTAAGTCATCAAAATTTTGCCAATAACCCACCGCCAGTCCTGCCGCATAGGCCGCACCCAAAGCCGTCGTTTCGGTAACGGCCGGACATACAACAGGCACATTAAGCATATCAGCCTGAAATTGCATCAGCGTATGATTAGCCACCATTCCTCCATCCACTCGCAGTGATTTAAGCTTAATCGCCGCATCCTTTTCCATTGCATTCATCACATCCAGAGTCTGGTAAGCCGTTGCTTCCAAAACAGCCCGGGCGATGTGGTTTTTATTGACGTAACGCGTTAATCCTGCAATGACGCCACGCGCATCGGCTTTCCAATAAGGAGCATACAAGCCCGAAAAAGCAGGCACAATGTAGGCACCCCCATTGTCTTCCACCACTTTTGCCAAGATTTCTACCTCGCCACTGGTTTGAATCATTCCCAAATTATCGCGCAACCATTGTACTAACGCCCCGGCAATAGCCACACTGCCTTCCAAGGCGTAATTGACGGGTTGGTTTCCAAATTTATAAGCAACTGTCGTCAATAATCCCTGTGTGGAGGTTTTTAACTCAGTACCTGTGTTTAATAACATAAAGCAACCCGTTCCGTAGGTATTTTTGGCTTGGCCGGGCTCAAAACAGGTTTGTCCCACTAATGCCGCATGTTGGTCGCCCAAATCTCCAGCAATGGGAACATGGGGAAGTACATCCAGTACTACATTGCCATACACTTCACTGCTGCTTTTGATGGCAGGCAACATCAATTTGGGAATTTCAAACACTGACAGTAACTCATCGTCCCATTCGAGGGTTTGGAGATTCATCAATTGAGTACGACTGGCGTTGGTTACATCTGTGACGTGCACTCCACCGCTTGTTCCTCCCGTAAGATGCCAAATCAGGAAAGTATCCATATTGCCAAAGAGTGCGTCACCGCGTTCCGCATCTTCGCGCAATCCTGATACATTATCCAACAACCAACGGAGTTTTAAACCACTAAAATAAGTAGCCAAAGGCAAACCGGTTTTGGCCCGAAAACGGTCTTGGCCCCCGTCTTCGGCAAACTGATTGACCAAGTCGCCCGTACGAGTGTCTTGCCAAACGAGTGCATTGTAGTACGGTTTCCCCGTACGACGATTCCACACGGCTGTCGTTTCACGTTGGTTGGTAATTCCTACCGCAGCAATATCAGCCGCCGAAATAGAGGCATTGATACGTGCTTGAGCAATTACTTCAAGGGTATTTTTTCGAATTTCTTCCAAGTCATGTTCTACCCAACCCGGTTGTGGGTAAATCTGTTGGTGTTCTTTTTGCCCGACAGAAATTATAGTTCCCTGGCGATCAAAGATAATACAGCGGGTACTGGTGGTACCCTGGTCAATAGCGGCTACGTATTTTGACATTTGGTTAAAGGGTTTTTAAGCAATCAACTTATACAAACTTTCAACACCGAAATATATACTGGATAAAAGAGCCAAAGTTATCATACCATAAATACCTACTCTAAACAACAGTTTACTTCGAGGTTGTAAATAAGACAGTCCGGTGTAAAGTGCCGCCAACAAACTGAAGAAAGATTGTAAAAATAAACGCCCGTGAAAACACGACCAGGCCTCGTATTTATAGCCTGCTGCCAATACCAGCGCTATGCTCATCAGCAAAAGCCCTAACCAGGTAGCTTTTTCAATATTTTCTTTAAAATCAACTGTGTTTAGAGTAGTTAAGCGCGTTAAAAACCGAACGGATTGAATAGTCATTAACCCCAACCCCAGTAACATAAGGAACGTAGGAATCAGCGCTACTGCATAAATTAAGCTGCCAATGTATTTAAAACGCGTTTTTATGCCCAAGTTGAAGTCATTTTCGAGATCGGCAAATTTGTACCAAAAAGAAGCATACATAATCACGGGGTACACGTGTACTAACTTATTATCACCGTTGTAAATAGTGGGCGATTTCATTAACCGAGGCAAGTGAAAACCGTAAAAGCTTTTTGGACCAATGTACGTTTTCTGGTCATTTAGTGGAAAAATATCCATGTTATGAACCACGGGGCGGCCTTCGTAATACCAGTTTTCGGCAAATTTATAACCTCCTACTGCTGTCATAATTATCCCTGATATCATAAGCCGCATCAGCAGTTGCTTCCAACTGACTTTGAAATGTATTAACGTCAATGCAATGGCTCCAAAAACGATGGGAACAAAAGCTAAAAAAGTGCCTTTCGTCAAAAGGCCAAGGCCAAGTGCCAGCGCCAACCAACGTTCCCCTTTGGCAGATGGAATCTGAAAATAGCGCGACAACAACCAAAAACACCACGTTCCCAGCAAAAACGACAGGCTGTCGTTGGTCACGTATAAAGAAAACGTAATATAGGAATGCAGAAAAATCGCCAGCAAAAAACTTACATTGCGTGTCAGGAAATTTTTAAAATAATATTTTACCAACAGATACAAAACGTACAGGTTAAGGCAAGACAGAATAACCGATAATATCTGGGTTACTTTTTGGTTATACAGCTCATCGAAAGCATAGAAGGGTTGTGCCAAGAGATAATACAACGGAGGATGCATGGCACAGAAAATCTCTCGTGTGTGCGGCAATCGGTGCTGAGTTGCAATGAAATTAATGATTTCGCCGTGGGCATCCGCACCGAATGGAGAAATAAAAAAATACAAAACAACTCGCAATGCAATACCAAACCAAAGTAAGGAGAGAAGCGTTTTATCGCGCTCAAAAAACGAAATCAACATCTGACCAAAAGATAAAATACGCAATTCGTAAGTAGCCTGTTTAAAGGCACATCCCACTTATGGGGCAACAAAAGTAAAGATTAATGGGAGCTTTATTGCACTTTTTTCTTGCAAAACCCGTTATTTTGGGAGAATTTCGCAGGCTTTTTCCTATGTTCCACCAAATACACTTTTTATGCTTTTAAGGCACGATGAAAAGTTCTTACACAAACCTAATTGAGCAGACGTTTGAATTCCCAACGCTGGAGTTTAACGTCCAAAACGATGAGCTATCGTTTAACAATGTACCCCTTATGGACATTATTCGCCAGTATGGTACACCCCTCAAAATCACTTATTTACCTAAAATTGGCGAGCACATCAGCAACGCCAAACAACTGTTCAAAAACGCGTTTAAACGTTTCAATTACAAAGGTTCCTACACCTATTGCTATTGTACGAAATCGTCCCATTTTAGTTTTGTGCTGGAAGAAGCCCTAAAGCATAACATTCACATCGAAACTTCATCTGCATTTGATATTCCCATTATTCGGAATCTGCATACCGCCGGAAAAATCAACAAAAGCACGTATATTATCTGTAATGGCTACAAACTTCCTAATTATCAAAAAGCAATTACAGAATTGATCAACGAAGGTTTCAACGTGATGCCTGTCCTTGACAATCTACGTGAAATTGAATATTACGAGCAAAATACAACGGCCGATTCCATCAATTTTGCCATTCGGATTGCGACCGACGAAGAGCCTAATTTTGCCTTTTATACCTCCCGTTTGGGGGTAAGATACAGCGACATCAACGATCTGTACAAAGACAAAATTCAAAATAATCCGAAGTTTAAGCTAAAAATGCTTCACTTCTTTATCAATACAGGCATGAAAGATACGGCCTACTATTGGAGCGAATTGACTCGTTTTATGTTTAAATACTGTGAACTGAAAAAAATCTGCCCCGATCTTGATTCTATTGACATTGGCGGTGGGCTTCCAATTCAAACCTCTTTGCAGTTCAATTACGATTACCAGCAGATGATTGACGAAATCGTCGAAAACATCCAATGGATCTGTAACAAAAACAACGTTCCTGTTCCGCATCTTTTCACCGAATTTGGCAGCTACACTGTAGGAGAAAGCGGTGCAGTGATTTACCAAATCATTGACCAAAAACTCCAAAATGACAAGGAAATGTGGTACATGATTGACGGTTCTTTCATTACGCATTTGCCGGATTCGTGGGGAATGAATCAAAAGTACATCATGCTGGCTGTGAACAATTGGGACAATGCCTACCAAAAAGTAAACATTGGTGGCTTAACCTGCGATTCTCAGGACTTTTATAACACGGAAGCCCACAGCGCCGATTTGTACTTACCCATTTTTGAGTTGGAAAAAGAAGTACAATATGTAGGCTTTTTTCACACAGGTGCTTATCAGGAATCGCTGGGCGGTTATGGAGGTATTCAGCATTGCCTGATTCCTGCCCCACAACACGTTTTGGTAGACAGAGACGAAGAAGGCAATATTGTTACTCGTTTGTTTGCTAATCAGCAGGGAAGCGACAGTATGTTGCATATTTTGGGTTATGATCAGTATATAGCCCCTCAAAACGCCGAAGAAAGCCCAAACGGACAAGTCATTGATATTGAGGCTGAAGAGGAATTAGCGCATAGCTAACAATAAAAACGGCACGATTTTCGTAGTAAAAAAGTTATAACCTGCCCTAAGCAATACAAAAAATATTGCTTAGGGCATCAGTATCATCCAATAAACATGAAAAAAACAATTTCTTTCGCTTTGATTTTGGTAGTTTTAGCAGCATCAAGCTGCAATCGCAAAGGATACTGTCCTGCTTATGACAGTTCTGCCAAAGTCGAAAAAAAGGCGTAATCAGCCGCATTAACGATTCGATTCAAGCACCAACTGAGTAGCCGCCAAAAAGTTGGAAGCAAAGTTGTCGCCGGCCGACTCCTGAGGGTTATGGCTTAAATGAATGGTACGTACTCCCACCCGTTTGCCAGCTTGCATATCGCGTGGACGGTCGCCTACCATCCATGAATTTGTCGTGTCAATATCGTACTTAGCAATTGCTTTTTCAAGCATGAGTGATTCTGGTTTGCGCATCAACGAACGACTGTCATAATCGGGATGATGCGAACAGTAGTACAGGTCATCCAGTAAGTGACCGCATTGTTCCTGAAAATACCGATGGCACTTCCAGACTTCTTCTTTAGAATACAACCCTTTAGCAATACCCGCCTGATTGGTAACTACAATCAATAAGTACCCTGCATTTTTCATTTGCTGAAGTCCTTCGACCACACCATTGGGAATAATCATATCTTCGGGCTGAGACAAATAACCTTCAATATCCTGATTAAGTACTCCGTCCCGGTCTAAAAAAACACACTTTTGCTTCATAATTATAAGTATAGCATTAAAGTCCAGTAATAATACTATTTGATGATTTTTTAGTAAAAAATATAGTTAAAAATTAAAAAAAAATTTCAGACCAGTTCGTGATTATTCTTCAAAAGTTAGCAATTGTTTGGTTTTATTGAATAAAATTTCCCTTTTATTAAAAAATAGTTACACAAAAGTAGTAGATTTGCAGTATATTATTTGTTTGCCCGCTTTTTTATAAAATTAAACTTCACTCATGAAATTAGACCAGATAGACCGCAAGGTTTTGGATATTTTGCAATCGAATGCCAAAATCACTAATGCACAACTTTCGAAAGAAATTGGTCTTTCGCCTGCCCCCACCCTCGAACGTGTAAAAAAACTGGAACAGCACGGTATTATCCAAAGTTACCACGCACAGTTGGACCGAGAAAAAGTGGGTTTAGGTGTGACCACATTTATTCAGGTATCATTGGTAGGTCATAAAAAAGACGTGACTGATTCTTTTGTTAAACGAGTGAAAGAAATTCCTGAAATTATTGAATGTCACCACATTACAGGTTCAGGAGACTTTTTGTTGAAGGTTATTTCAAAAGACATTGCTTCGTATCAAAAATTACTCTTGGAGTGCATCAACGAAATTGAAGAAGTAGCCAATACACAAACGATGGTTATACTCTCTACCTTTAAAGAAAGTAAAGTATTACCGATTCCGTATTAATTCATAAACGCATTGATTCAATAAAAGCGCGGCCCCAAAGTCGCGCTTTTTGTGTTCATTCCACGTTGATTTTTGCCGTTTATCACGTTTTGTTTGAGGCTTGCCGCCAGGAACTTTAAATTGTCTTTCAAAAAATTGCATGACCTTTAAAGACTTCAACACGCTGCTTATCAGGCTATTTTTGGGCTACCTTTTTACCTCTTCGGGGCTCTGTAAATTAACGGACGGGCACTTTGGGCAACTTATCGGTCCTCCTTTACTCATCGCCCAACTTACTCCGCATGGCCTGCGTACTTTCGGCTTTTTTATTGCCATTTCGCAGGTCATGAGCGGCGCATTGGTCTTAACACAACGCTATTCGTTGGTCGGGCTTATTATGCTCGTTCCCATGAATTTAGGGATATTAATGGTTACCATTTCGCAAAATTGGCAGGGAACTCCTTATGTAGATGCGGTTTTTACTTTATTGAATCTGCTTGCCCTTTTGTATGAATGGAATACCTTAAAGTTCTTACTTTTCCCCGAAACTGCTGCCATTCAAATTCCGCCAAAAGTCAATCAGTTTTTTTCAAATACGTGGCTTGCCTTAGTCATAATCGGACTTTTTGGAATAGGGTGTTTTGTGAGTCGTTATAGCTACGCTCTTACAACTGCTTTGGCAACTCTCGCCTATCTTCTTGTTTACCTCAATGTGTTTCGCATTCAGTCGTTTATATGGCCATATCGCCTTGTTTTGGGGATGTCTTTAGCAGCAATAATCTCCGTTACTATTATTGGCTATTTATTAAAGCTAAATTGGCCATTCAGCCCAATGCTCCTTATGGGATTGCCCATCTTCGGTACATTCATTGCTTACCTCATTGCATTAGGTTGGTATAGTATCCGGCAATGGAAGTTAAAACAATAAATTGGATGAGTAACAAAAAAAGAATAGCCGCATTCTCCTCTGAAAATGTGGCTATTTTAATTGAGACATTATTCCTTAACTCATTCTCGCCAAGGCTTCCTGAATGGCCACAATTTTTGCTTCGGCATCGGCGAGTTTTTGACGTTCTTTGTCAACCACGTCCGCTTTAGCATTCTGTACAAAACGCTCGTTTGACAGCTTGGCTTCTACCGATTTTTTGAAGCCTAAGGTATATTCCAATTCTTTTTGAAGGTTTTCGATTTCAGCTTCTACGTCGAGTTCGCCTGCCAAATTCACAAAAAACTCATCCGCTTTTACTAAAAACGACATTCCGTCGGCTTTGTCGGAAGTGTAGGTGATTTCGGATATATTGGCCAACTTTGCCAAGAGTCCCTCAAACTTCTGATATAAGCCTTGGTTATCGGTTTTGATAGCCAAGGGCAAAGCAGTTTTAGGGCTTATATTCTTCGTACTGCGTAGGTTACGAATGTTTGTAACAACCTCAAAGAAAATTTCAACATCCGCCAACAGAGCCGTATCTACAGCCCCGGATTTCGGAAATTCTGCCACACAAAGACTTTCTTTTTCTCCTCTTTCGCGAATATCCTGCCAAATTTCTTCGGTAATAAACGGCATGAAAGGATGGGTAAGCGCCATCAATTTTTCAAAGAAATCAATGGTTGCCTCAAAGGTAGCTCTGTCGATGGGTTGACCATATTCGGGTTTAATCATTTCCAAATACTGCGAACAGAAATCATCCCAAATCAATTTATAGACTACATTCAACGCATCCGAAAGGCGATATTTGCCAAACAAATCAAGAACTTCAGCAATCGTTTGATTCAATTTCGCATCAAACCATTTTACTGCCAGACGCTCCTGTGAATGTCCTGTATCTACGACGGTCCAACCTTTTACCAAACGGAAAGCATTCCATACTTTGTTACAGAAATTACGGCCCTGTTCACACAGTTTTTCGTCAAAAAGCAAATCGTTTCCTGCCGGCGAACTGAACAACATTCCTGTTCTTACACCATCAGCGCCGTATTGGTCAATCAGAGCTAATGGGTCAGGAGAATTCCCCAATGATTTCGACATTTTACGGCCTTTAGGGTCGCGTACGATACCCGTCAGATACACATTGCGGAAAGGTAATTCACCTCTAAACTCGTAGCCCGCAATAATCATCCGCATTACCCAGAAAAACAAAATTTCGGGAGCCGTCACCAAGTCATTTGTAGGATAATAGTAATTAATATCCTCGTTATTAGGGTCTTTAATACCATCAAACACCGAAATAGGCCATAGCCACGAGCTAAACCACGTATCTACCACGTCGGGGTCTTGAGTAAGATCGGCTTCAGTAAGGGCAAAAAGTTGAAGTTCATGCTGTGCTTTGCGTAGTGCTTCGCGTTTGGTTTTAGCCACAATCACCGTTCCGTCTGACAGGTAATAAGCAGGAATTTGTTGTCCCCACCACAACTGACGACTGATGTTCCAATCGCGAATATTCTCAATCCAAATCCGATACGTATTTTTAAACTTTGCAGGATGAAGCTGAATATTGTCGTTCATCACGTTTTCGAGCGCAGGTTTGCAAAGCTCTTTCATGCTTACAAACCATTGCAATGACAAGCGCGGCTCAATCACCGCATTGGTCCGTTCCGAATGACCAACGTTACTTTTATAATCTTCAACTTTTTCCAAATTGCCCGATTCTTCGAGCATTTTGATGATCTTCTTACGGGCAACAAAACGGTCTTCGCCAATCAAAATGCGGGCTTTTTCGTTCAGTTTCCCGTCTTCCGTCAGAATATCAATGATTTCCAATTTGTGCTTTATGCCCAAATCGTAGTCATTTTGGTCGTGGGCAGGGGTTACTTTCAAAGCACCCGTTCCAAAATCCATCGTTACGTATTCGTCCGTAATAATTGGAATCTCACGGTTAATGAGGGGAATCAATGCTTTTTTACCATGTAAATGGATATAGCGTTCATCCTCAGGGTGCACACAGATTGCCGAATCGGCCATGATGGTCTCGGGACGAACCGTGGCAATCATAATTGACTCATCCGAACCTACAATTGGATACTTGAGGTAACACAGTTTGGTCATTACTTCTTTGGTAATCACCTCCTCGTCCGAAACTGTGGTTTTGGCTTGCGGGTCCCAGTTGACCATGCGATGGCCACGGTAAATGTACCCTTTGTTATAAAGGTCTATAAACGTGTCAATGACAGCATCGTACAGAGAAGGTTCCATCGTAAAACGCGTCCGATCCCAATCGCAGGAAGCTCCCAACTTGCGCAATTGCTGAAGAATAATACCGCCGTATTTGTCGGTCCATTCCCAAGCGTATTTATAAAATTCTTCCCGGGTAAGGTCGCTTTTCTGAATGCCTTGTTCTTTGAGCATCGCTACTACCTTGGCTTCGGTTGCAATCGAAGCGTGGTCGGTACCGGGTACCCAACAGGCTTCTTTACCTTCCATACGCGCTTTGCGGACGAGTACATCCTGAATGGTATTGTTGAGCATGTGGCCCATGTGCAGCACGCCCGTTACGTTAGGCGGTGGAATGACCACGGTATAAGGCTCTTTTTCAGGATTTGGCTTGGAATTGAAATAGCGATTTTCAATCCAATAACTGTACCATTTGTCTTCAATTTCACGCGGATTGTAGGTCTTCGAAATCATAAATCAGTCAATAAGTCAATTGTCCACGTTCCATAGTTTGACCGTGAACTGTTAAAAAATGTGTGCAAAGATAGGGAAAAGGACTTGAAAAGCCCTTTGCAGTTTGTGTTTGGCCTTTATTATAGGTTCTTACTCATTTCCAGCATCCGATCCACCGATTCATACGCTTTAAGGCGAATGTCTTCGGGAACCGTGATTTCGGGTTGTTCGTACAAAAGAGCGTTATAGAGTTTTTCGACCGTATTCATTTTCATGTACGGGCATTCACTACAGGCACAGGTGTTGTTTTCGGTGGCAGGCGCCGGAATGATTTTCTTGCCTGTACCAGCAGCAGCCTGTTTCATTTTGTGCAAAATCCCCGCTTCAGTAGCTACGATGAACTCGTCGTTGGGGCTTTCGTTTACAAATTTCAAAATGGCCGTTGTGGAACCTACAAAATCGGCTTGAAGCAAAATATTGTCTTTGCATTCAGGGTGAGCTACGAGTAGCGCATTCGGGTATTTTTCGCGTAAAGCCTTCAATTTGGCTTCCGAAATATCTACGTGTACAATACAGGCGCCATCCCACAATACCATGTCTCGGCCCGTTTTCTTAGCTACATAACGCCCCAAATTGGCGTCAGGAGCAAAGATGATTTTTTGGCCTTTCGGCAATTGCTCAACAATCTTCACGGCATTGGAGGACGTCACAATGATATCTGACAACGCTTTGATTTCTGCCGAGCAGTTGATGTAAGAAAGCACCAAATGGTCAGGATATTGGGCTTTAAAAGCCGCAAACTTATCGGCCGGTGCAGAGTCTGCCAGGGAACATCCGGCATTCAGGTCAGGAATAACCACCTTTTTCTCGGGGCTCAGAATTTTGGCCGTTTCACCCATAAAATGCACACCGCAAAACACAATCATGTCGGCAGGAGTACTGGCAGCTTGCTGCGAAAGTCCAAGACTGTCGCCAATGTAATCAGCCAAGTCCTGAATAGCACCGTCTACGTAATAGTGTGCTAAGATAACGGCATTTTTTTCTTTCCGAAGGCGGTTTATTTCCGCTATCAAATCTACATTCGGGGCTACGGTTTCGCGCATGTAGCCATATTTTTTTACTTGTTCGAGAATTTCCATTTTATCAGATATTTGGCCCAAACTTACACAATTTGTTTTTGGATTTTAAGCAGATTTTTTGGATTTTAGGTTAGTAGTCCTAACTTAATGACTACTTTGCCATGAGTTCAACAAAATCCACTCTATAAAAATGCCTTGGGCAAAATACATTTCAGTCGTACTGGCAAGCATGTTAAAGTTCGTTGCCGGGCCTTTAGCGGGTATCGCGCTAAGTCTAAATTGGTGGGAAACGGCCGTGTGTACCGTCGTGGGAATGATGCTCGGTGTAGTAATTTTCGTATTTCTGGGAACGGCTATTCAGCAATTAATCAGTCGTTATCGCAAAAAAAAGCCGCGCCTTTTCAGCAAACGGACTCGATTGGCGGTACGAGTTTGGAAAAAAGCGGGTATGACCGGCATTGCTATTCTTACCCCTTTGCTTTTTACGCCCATTGGGGGCACTCTGATTGCCGTATCTTTTAAAGTACCGCGCCACTCCATTATCTCTCAAATGCTCCTTTGGGGAGTTATTTGGGGAATTATCATTACGATAACCGTCTATCAGTTTCGTGATTTATTTTAAAAGAAAAGATTCTTTCCGAAGTATACCCTGACTGACGGTTTAAAACCGTCAGTCAGGGTATACTCAAACAAAAGAGGTTTGCAATCCAGTAGTAATTGGATTGAGTTTTTGAAAGTTTGTATTTATCAAAGACTCTAATTTGTCTTTGTAGTTGCGAATATTGGCAAAAAAGACTCTAATTCGTTCTTTGAATATGTTTGGGTCAGGTGTGTAGTTCGATTTAATTATTTCTTTTTTTATAAATTTCCAAAGGCGTTCTATGGGATTCAAATTAGGCGAATATGGGGGTAGGAAATGCATTTCAATGCGTGAATTTAGTAGGAACTCGGTTACTAATTTAGACCGATAATAGCGAGCATTATCAACATAAATCGGACCGCCGAAGCGGATGGATTGTTTTCTTTTACGGATAGGCTGCTTCTATACATTTAAGCCATACTATTGTGCTGACAGCATCAATGGTGTCGCATTCGTGATAAACTATTTCAGTAGGGTTGGCTGGATTGATAGCGCCATTTATATTGATGCGTACCCTGCCAGTATTAGAGAGGACTTCTTTTTCTTTTCCCTTCTCAATCCATGCGTATGTAGACTCGGTATTATGGCGTGGGTGTAGACCATCCCCAAAAAGAATAATCTCATTATCAGGCAGATTACGTTCTATTTCTCTAAACTCCTTGATAAAGACCTCTTGCTTTTCTAGGTTGGCTTTAGAGGCAACAAGTTTAGTCTTCTTGTATACAAAGCCCAGTCGATGAAGTAAGGCTATGACACTATCAGACTTATACACTAGGCCAAAGGTTATATTTATGTAGGACAAAACTTGAAGAGAGCTATGACAGATATTTGCTTCAACGTAACTCTTTACTGCTTGTAATTGCGCTTCCGTTAGCTTGCCCACACAAGGCTTGTAATGTCGCTCTAAATACGTATCAAAGTTTTTTGAAGCAATATATTGATGATAATGCCGATTTACTGTTGATGAATGAATACCTAAGTTCTCAGAAATTTGTTAGTGAATATTGACAAAATTATTTTATAATAACTCGCGAGACATTATCCTCCTTATGGATTACGATAAAATACGACTCAAACCAGCCAAATTTGTGGCCTTGACCTCTTTACATGAGG
>NZ_JAIXST010000094.1 GCF_027484545.1 Runella sp.
GACGTAAATTGGATTGAAAATCAACTAAACAACCGACCCCGAAAAACTCTTGGGTATTTATCTCCCATCCAGTTTGCTCTAAAACACCAAATTGCACTTCAAACTTGAATCCAAGGTTTTTAAACTTTCCAAGTCTTTACTACAACTGTTTGCAGTTTGTAAAAGGTCAAAACCTTCAGGAAGATTTTATTGAAAATACCCTAACTTTTCTACTAACAACGTATAAAGGGCCTCGCGCACGGCACGTGTAGCAGCCAAAATATCTTCAAAAGCTGCCAATAACGCGGCCTCTCTGTGGGTATCAGCATACTTCCGAATTTGTATAAGCCCGGAATGGGGTGTGAGAAAATCTTTGTATGCAAAGTAGCGAAAATAGGCTTCCTCTTTCAGACCCACCTCATCCAGCCATTGGCCGTGGCAATAGTCTCGGTTCCAAAGTTCGTAGAGGGTGCGAATTTTCTTTACGAGTACTTGCGCCTCGGGTGCGGTATCGTGCGGAAGGGAATCGAGAAAGGGCTGCAATGTACTGCTCCAAAAACTCCGTATCAGTGTAGGGCAAAGTGGGTTTTCAACCAGCACCTCAGGCGCGCCTGCCACGGGGTTGTTGGCCTCAAACTTGGTGGCTACGCAACGGTTTTCGGCTAAACCAAAAGCAAAACTCAGTGCGTAGAACCGCTCGGCAGCGTTAGGCGAAGCATTAAAATCAGGCATCCAAAGGTCAAACTGATTGGCCCAGAGGGGGTATTTGCCGTTGAAAACTTTCGTCATTGCAAACCACCCAAACGTAACCTGCGCCGAAGCCAAATGGTAAGCACAATAACCGTACTTATCAGGTGCACCGTTCAGAATACGCGTTTTATTAATGCTTTTGAAGTCGGGGGCTAAACCAAACCCGATTGGGAAACTCAGAATGACGATTATTTACCTCTTGCTTCAATCGTACTGGAGTGTTGTCATCCATAAACCCTATAAAAGTACCATCCACAAATCCATACGGTACTTTCAATTTTTTATGTCTGCTATCATCTTTTGGAAAGCCGCTGACAAATGTTTGGCCACTTTCCTGTTTAGTTAGGTTTCGGTAGGAGTTGTAACGCGGTTGGTTGGATAATTCTCTGACTGTTTGTCGTTCTCTTCCCAAATTCACTACTTGTGCTTTTTCCATTACGGGTTCGAGGAGACCATCAAGGAGTTCGGCGGGGGCATTCCAGTCAAACCGAAACAACTGCCGTGCTGTTAGGTTGGTGAGGTCGCGCACGGTTACGTGGTTCTGGCGGTCGGGGTCGGGCTTATACCGCCAAAGTGTAAAAGCCACGGGCCAGCGGCCTTGTAGCTTAAAAAATTCGTTGGAGGTCACCACGAAGCCGTCTTCGTACTGAAAGTGAGCATCGAATATGCGTCGAAAGCCCGCATAGGTGGGCCGTGGAATAAGCCAAGACGTAGGCGTAAAAATAAGCAACAATGGTTGTAAATCAGGACTTTGGTGTACTTGCCGTTGACAAATATTGAGGATTTGTGCTACAAAAGTCAAGTAGCGTTCTTTAGCGGCATCTTCACCCGTATGCGCCGTAATACTCGCGTGTACGCCGTAGTTGGCGGCTTTGTCAGTACGGTTGTCTTCGTTTTCGTCAGTACTTTTGTAGGGCGGGTTGAGTAAGAAAGCCAGCGGTTTGTCCATCCGCAGCGATTTTTCGGCCAGTACGCGCTCTATTTCGTTCATGTAGTCGTCAGCCGCGCGGTCCAGAAAATTCAGCCCTTGGTTCGTTACGGTTTTGGGAATAATCGTAAAGCCCGTTTCGATGTGGTAAGGGTCTTGACGCATTCGTTTTTCAATGACTTTGAGTAAGTCGGGTTGAAGTTCAGATACGATTTTGTGACGGAGATGGCCGCGCCAGCTTGTTACTAAGTTGCCCGAGCCGCCCGCAGGGTCAAACACGATGTAATCGTTGAGACTTTCTTCGGTGTGTCGGCCAAAAAAGTACCGTTCCACAAACCACAGCGCAAACTTACTGAGGTTGTCGTCGGTAAAGAAAATTCCGTGTTGGCGCACGTATTCGGGGTCGAGAGCAGCCAGTACCTCGTCGAATCGGCTGAAATAGTAGTCTACTGTAAGGCCAGAGCCTTCATTAGTAAATACGTAATGCGTTTCCACAAAATGTGTAAAAGCTTTAACGTGTTTGGACGCGACATGGATGGGGTCAGAGATTTTCTTGCCCTTAAAACCCAAAACTGCCAACTCATTATTGGGGGTTTCGATGATTTTGGAAGTCACATCCCAGTAGGCCACGATGCTATAAAAGGCGTGAATGGCTTCGATAGGCTCGTCAAAAAAAGCCTTAAAT
This sequence comes from Runella sp., assembly GCF_027484545.1. Classification (GTDB taxonomy): domain Bacteria; phylum Bacteroidota; class Bacteroidia; order Cytophagales; family Spirosomataceae; genus Runella. The sequence goes on from NZ_JAIXST010000094.1 coordinate 2,343, forward strand.
GACTCAATGTCAGAGAGTTATGAATTAGGGTTGATTTGAATGCGCTCTGAGTCGAGATTTTTGAGGACATTGAGAAAAAAGTACGAACTCCGAATGTAGCTAAACTCCTCGCGGCGAATGTCCTGCGGGGTGATTTTGAACAAGGCCGTATCTAAGATTTCATTTTGGAGAACCTTGGGAGTGCGGCGAGCATTTTCGCGGCCAGCGTCGTTTGCAGCTTTGTGGGCCTCAGTGTTATGAGCAAAAATCGTGACAGCTTCGGGCAACTGATTAATTTCCCATACGCCCAAAAAATCTTTGGTAATGACGCATATTGTTGAAAATGTCAACCCTTTTTTAGCATAGTGAAAGGCTTGATAAAAACCTGACAACCAGTCAGTAGCAGCGGTTTTAGCCTCAACTATAAGTTGCCCTTCTACATAGCCATCAGCGTTTTGGGCTGCCGACTCAATTTTAAATTTTTCTCCAAACAGTTTACGAAAGAGTGGATATAGCAGCGGGCGTTTTGCATCCTCGTTATCGTCCGATTTGAGATAATGACGAATTCCGTTGAGTTCTTCGTCGTAAGTAATTTGGCGTGGGGCTTTTGATTTGGCCATTTGTATGTGTTTTGGTCAAATTTAGGAAAAAGTAACTACGAAATAACGTATGTTCTTACCCCACGGCCATAAACCACCGTTGCAAAGCTTTGGCTACTTCGTTTGAGATAAATTGCTGCAGGGCATCCAAATTGGCGGGCGAAATTTCGGTTGTGGTCAGTAATTGAATACCTAATACCTGTTCAATTTGCCAAAGCGTATCAGTTGTGAAATTGTGCGTACCACTGAGCCAACGACTAATCTCCGAGGGTTTTTTGTGCATGGCTTCCGCAAAATGCTTTTGTATCCAACCCTTTTTTGATGACTTTATCAATACGTACTGCTAAATCCATCCTTTTGGTTACTAAATCAAAAGTGGCAGCAGGGGTACTTTCGTACAACTCATCAATCAAATGGCTCGAATATTCTTGTGCTTTATTCATTTCGGGGGGATTGATAACGATTGTCCAATAAAAAGGCTCTGATGAGGTTCGCAATTCTAATGGGCAATCAAATAAATAGCACTGTCAATGAAAAAGAAAACTCCTTGATTAGTCAATACATTTTCATCGTGAAGGTCTTCAAGAATAATGCCCAATTCCGAATGGAAATAATCATTATTTTTCTTGTGTTTAAACCCATTTTTTTCTAAAAACACCCTAAGTAAAGAAAGGTCTGTCGGGTCAGTAGATTCTATAAAGGGTTGTTTTACAACAGAATACAGAATGTTTTCTTGCTGATAAAACCCCAATAGTTGATAAGCAGTGTTTGGAAACAAAAAATTGTGGATGAGAAGGCTGATAAAGTAATCTTGCCAACTCAAATAAAAGATGGTGTCATTGATTTTGATGACACTTTTTCCATCTTCATTTAAGTACACTTTTTGTTCAGCCCCTTCTCCAATGTAGGTCTCTTGAGGGATTGAAAAATACCAAAGATGGCGTTGAGAAGCAAAGGCACATATCTGTTTTACCTCGTCTTCTTTACGGACGAATTCTGATTTTTCAATCTTTCCACTTGCTGTTTGGCTTTCTCTAAGGTAAAGGAGGGCTGTTTGGATAAGATTTTTTTCTGTAGCTCCGCCAGTTCCTTCAAGGATATGTCTAAGTTCATTGGTCATTTTTTTTCAAATATAAACACGAAGCCGATTTATACCAAAAGATGGATGATGTTCAGCTATTTACTCCACTTTCATCACAGCCGTCCGCTGACCGATTCCATTTTCATTAAAAGGCTCGATTGAAAAATAATAGGTAGTGCTTTTATCCAACGCTTTGAGGTAATATTCGTTTTTTCCGTATACCATAATGCTGCTGTACAGTTTGTCAGGTGCAACACCAAAGTGAATATGATAACCTTGAGCCCCGCTCTCGGGGTACCATTTCAGCCATGCATTCCGTTTATCATCCTCCTGACGCAACACAATAAACCCTTTTACAGAATTAGGTACATTTCCTTTCCCTTTTCCAAACACTCTTAATCCGCTGATGGCAAATTTGCCGGTAGCCATGTGGATATTTTCCAACTTGATAAAACGAGTGTTGATGGCTTTGGGTAATTCAATGTAGTCGTGAGGAACATCCGTTTTGTTCTTGCTTTTATCCACCAAGAGTTGCCATTTTCTGCCATCTAACGAATGCCAAAGACGGTATTGGTGGTATATATCGGTGAATTTCCCGAGGTATAAAGAGTCAACGTCTTGGTCGGCATAGTTGATTTGAATGGCATTGACCGTAGAAACCGCTCCTAAGTCGCTCTGAATCCATTCACCAGCCTTGGCTGATGGAGAGCTCCAATAGGTTTTAATATCTTCGTCAACGGCATAATTGGCCGCAAAGCCGCTCAGTGAAGAAGAAACCTGCACCGGTTTGTTATAGTTGAGTAACATCCAACCCGTAAAACGACTTTTAAGGTGATCTGCTTTGCCATTAGGTAAGGTATGGGGATAATCGCCGAATGTCGTGTTTGAATACATCACATCGTCTTTGTCAAAGCCCGTTGGAAATAAGACTAATCGTCGTTCAAAGTTATTTTTGACAGTAACAACCCCCGTTGTGATGTGCCACCAATTGCCGAAATTATCTTTGAAACTTCCTCCGTGGCCGGCTCCGCGGATAAAACCGCCCGGTTTGTAGCAAAAAGGATTGTGTGTTTGGTAGGTAAAAGGACCAAGCGGTTTATCAGAAACGTACACACCGTCGGCATATCCGTTGAATTCCGTACCGGGCGCTCCGTATTGGAAGTAATATTTGCCGTTGTGTTTGTCGACCCAAGCGCCTTCAATGAACGGTTTCAGGAAAATATTGTCATTATAATCGCCAAAACGTTCCCAACCGTGTTGATCATCGTGCAGGCGAACCAATTCTTTGCGCTCGCCGATCGGCTGAAGCGTTTTTGGGTTTATTTCCCAACCGTACAAAGGATAGGTATTGCTTGAGCCGTAATAAAGATACAGACGTTTGTCGTCGTCGTATAAAAATCCCGGGTCCCACGCAGCTCCCTCAAACGCAGGTACGGCTATTTTCCAATCGTCAATTGTAGGATTGGTGCTTTTCCAAATTGCAAATTCTTTGGTGTGCGTAGACCCAATGACGTACAGTGTGTCTCCCATTACCCAGGCGGCTGGTGCACAAAGCTCATCGTAAACTTTGTTGTGCGGCAATAAAAACTTCCGACTTACAAAGTTCCATTTCGATAAATCACTGCTCCACCAATAACCCCATTGATTCGTGGAAAATAAAAAGTATTTCCCCTTAAAATTGACAATCAAGGGGTCCGCAGTAGCACGGTGACGCCCGGCTTCGGAAAAATTAGGAATCGGGGTAAATCCGTAATCCAGATTGATGGGATTGCAGTAGGTTTTAAGTTGGGCCAAGCTGCAATTTCCCCAAAAAATAAAGCAAAGTAGATAGAAAGTTAACTTTTTCATGTACAGCCCCCTAACCGCAGCGGCGGATCGTCCCCAATTGGGGAACAGCTTTATGTGAACTATTATTGTTGCGCCAACAGATAAAGCACTGCCATTCTTACAGCTACTCCGTTTTCTACTTGATTTAGAATAATACTTTGACGTGAATCGGCGGCATCGGAAGTAAGTTCTACACCGCGATTTATTGGCCCAGGGTGCATCAATACAATGTTGTGGTCGAGTTCGTCGAGCATTTTTTTATTGATGCCGAAGTACAGCGAATATTCGCGAAGACTTGGAAAATATTTTACCTGTAAGCGTTCCAATTGAATACGCAATACATTGGCTACATCACACCATTGTAATGTTTCCTTTACGTCGTGGCTTACTTGCACGCCCAGTGAAGCTATATATTTAGGAATGAGTGTTGTAGGGCCACAAACACGAACTTCAGCTCCCAGTTTTTTCAAACAAAAAATATTGGATAATGCCACTCGTGAGTGGAGAATATCACCGATGATGGCTATTTTCTTGCCTTCTAAATCGCCGATTTGTTCCCGAATGGAGAACGCATCCAAAAGCGCTTGGGTAGGATGTTCGTGGGTACCGTCTCCTGCGTTTACTACGTTTGCCGGAATTCGTTGTGCCAAATAATGAGGTGCTCCGGGACTGCTGTGCCGCATTACAATCATGTCTACCTTCATGGCCAGAATGTTGTTGACGGTATCCAATAACGTCTCCCCTTTTTTGACCGAACTGCCCGAAGCGGAAAAATTAACGACGTCGGCAGAAAGTCTTTTTTCTGCCAATTCAAACGACAAACGCGTACGGGTAGAATTTTCAAAAAAAACGTTAGCAATCGTCACATCGCGCAAAGAAGGTACTTTTTTTATGGGACGATTGATGACATCTTTAAACTGAGTAGCGGTGTCTAAAATACTGTAAATGTCTGATTCGGTGAGGTTTTTGATACCCAGAAGGTGCCGTACAGAGAGTTGTGACATAGTCAGAAGCACAAGGAAAGTTTTACAAAGGTACAAAACCCTGCAAGTTTGCGAAATATCACTCGGCAAAAACCTTTGAAAGGTTAATTTAAAATCTCATTCAAATTCTCTTTGATGGTCTCATAAATGACATCGGTGGGTAAATCATTGGCATCAGAGCCGAACGGATCCTCAATTTCTTCAGCGATAACTTCAATACTCGCAAAAACGTAAAAAATAATGGCCACAATGGGGGCAGCCCAGTAGTTGAACTCCATTACGAAGCCAATAGGCATCGTAAAAACATAGAGAAAAATCACCTTTTTCAAGAAAAGGCTATAGGCATAAGGTATCGGAGTGCGCTTGATACGTTCGCAGCCGCCGAGATTGTCGCTGAAAGAGCGTAATTCTTCATTGATGACGATAAGCTGATCGCCCGTTAGCTTCTTCTGTAGGTATAATTGATTGATTTCCTGATAAATAGTGCCGATGATATGATTAGGAACATGTTTTTTCTGCCCGTAAAAATCAGCATCATATCTTCCTACTTTCTCCAGTTTTTTCACATGAACGCCTGTGCGGAGGTGCTCTTTTGACGCATAGATAAAATTGACAATCAGTGCTTTGAACATTGTTCTTGCCTCTTTATCCTCTATTGGTAAGAAAGCTTGGAGTTTGAGAGCCAAATTACGTGAGTTATTGACGAAACTTCCCCATAATTTGCGTCCTTCCCACCAACGTTCGTAGGCCGTATTGGTACGAAAAACCAGTAACATAGAAAGTACAAAACCAACTAAAGAGTGGATTGCCGTCGTGTTTTTGAAAGAAGCATGAAAAACATCGTTTTCAAGGTAAGCTACTATAAGGGTAAAAACAGCAACGCCGATTATTCCCGGCAATAAAGAACGGAAGGTATCACTGCGATGAAAGGCAAAAATTAATTTCCACCAATCTTTAGGATTGTAGGTTATCATTCGATTTTCAAATTTTGTTTATCAGGAATAATCCCGCAGCTACGGCCATTATTCCAACGCTGAGACTAATAATTGTGTAAAGGGCAAAGGTAATGTATTGTTGAGTTTGCAGTAAATGTAGATTTTCGTAAGCGAAGGTAGAAAAAGTAGTGTAACCGCCGCAAAAACCGGTAGCGAGCAGCAATCTTAATTCAGGAGTAAACCATTCAAAGCGGAGAACCATTCCAAACACCAAACCAATGATAAAACAGCCGATGATATTGGCCGTAAAAGTACCGTAAGGAAAAGGCGAAACGATGATTTTATTGACATAATAGCCCGTCAGAAAGCGGGCAACGCTTCCAGCTGCTCCTCCGATTCCTACTAAAAAAATACTGTTCAGCATAAAGGGGGGGATAATTATAAATTAGAGAATGGTGAATAGTATGAGTATTTCTGATTTATTCCTTCGCTTGAGATTCTTTCAGAGTATTTATAATGGCTTCTGTGTCTTCACCCATCGTTGGCGCAACCCAACTTGGTTGAGCGGGAGTTTCAGAAAACTTGATAGGTATGCCAATACTTTTGAAAATACTGGCACGCGGATGTTCTTGAGTGACAATCATTTCGCGAGCTTGGAGGTGTGGGTCATTTTCTAAGTCTTTCAAGTCATAAATCGGCGAAATAAGCAAGTCGTTCTTAAATCCGAACTCAATCCAATAGCTTTGTGGTTGACTCTCAAAAAGCAGCCCGATTTTGGCTTTGAAATCGGCCAACTCTTCCGAATTTTTTGGCAAAATAAACATCATCCACTCCAGTTGATTGACTAAAGTACAAAATTTGCCCCAAAATTTGGGCTCTAATGTTCCAAGCGCAATGTACTTTCCATCCTGACACTTGTAAATACCGTAGTTAGGTAAACCACCTGAAAAAGGCATTTTCCCACGTTCTACATTGACCATGCCGCCCGCTTCTAACGCATACACAGCCGAAAGTAAAGGCATTACAGCTTCGGTCATAGCTACATCAACATGCTGACCTTTACCTGTTTGAGTACGCGCGTGCAAGGCAGATAACGCCGCGATTACGGTCATGTAGGACCCGCCGGCGATGTCGGCCAATTGAACTCCTGGAATAATTGGTGCTTGATTGGCTTCTCCCGTCAAGCCCAATACGCCTGAATAAGCCAGTAATTTAAATCATGACCAGCCAAATGAGCGTAAGGCCCCGTTTGACCATAGCCTGTGACCGAAACATAAATGATTTGAGGATTGATTTCTTTGGCTGCTGCGTAGCCAATACCGATTTTATCCAAAAATCCTGGACGAAACAAAGTCAGCAGTTTTGACCAGATCAAAAAATAGATTCTTCCCCTCTTCTGACTGATAATCAAGCGTTAAACTTAGTTTTGAACGATTAAAAGACAGATAATTAACCGACTCTCCGTTGAGATAAGGCGGGAAAGCCCGTACGTAATCGGGATGGTTGGGGTCTTCAATTTTGATAACTTCGGCACCCATATCTGCCATAAGCATCGTACCCAACGGCCCGGGAAGCAACCGTGTTAAATCCAATACTCTAATTCCTTGCAGTGGGCCGGTGATGGGTTTACGTGAAGACATTTTGAGAGTGTCGAGTTTAGAATGTCGAATTAAGTGTCGAAGTTAGAATGTCGAATATTGTTTAATTAATTCTGCATTCTAAACTCGACATTTTTTATTTGACATTTTATCAGGCTTCTCCTACAGGGCCTCCGAAGTTCATAAATGGAAACTCTGGCTCGTCCGAATGACGAATATCGCCGTAGCTATCTTCAAACTTACGGATATTGTCTTTGAGCGCAGCCAATAATCTTTTGGCGTGTTCGGGAGTTAAGATAATTCTTGATTTTACTTTGGCTTTAGGTACGCCCGGCATCAGGCGAATGAAATCCAGAATAAACTCGCTGTTGGAATGAGCAATCATTGCCAAGTTGGCATAAACACCTTCGGCCATTTCTTCCGAAATTTCAACGTTGATTTGTTGTTCGATTTCGTTTTTATTGTCTTGCATGATTATTGGTCTTTTTTGGCAAAAATAATGAAAAAAGCACCCTCTTGACGAAAGCGCTTTGGGTTTATCAATATCTTTTTGAAATATACAGATTCCTCAGGAATGACAAAAGTGGCTTAAAACTCAGCCGATTTTGGTGTGCGAGGGAATGGAATCACGTCTCTGATGTTACCCATGCCCGTTACAAACAAGACCAACCGCTCAAAACCAAGGCCAAAACCAGAATGTGGTGCGGTGCCGAACTTGCGGGTATCCAAAAACCACCACATAGATTCTGGCTCAATACCTACTTCGTGCATCCGAGTGACCAACTTTTCGTAATTCTCTTCGCGTTGCGAGCCACCGATGATTTCTCCGATACCGGGAAACAACACATCCATTGCCCGTACCGTTGGACCGGGTTCAGCGGCATTGGGTTCGTTTTGTTTCATGTAAAACGACTTAATGGCCCGTGGATAGTTGGTCAGGATAACGGGTTTTTTGAAGTGTTTTTCTACTAAAAAACGCTCGTGTTCTGACTGTAAATCGACACCCCAAGCCACTTCGTACTGGAATTTTTTCTCTTTGTGCGGCTTTGATTTCAACAAAATATCAATGGCTTCCGTATAAGTGACTCTCTCAAAAGAATTGTCAATCACAAAACGAAGTTTTTCCAATAATGGAATAGAACGCTCATTTTGAGGCTTCGATTTTTCTTCTTCTTCCAAACGTTTTTGCAGGAAAGCCAAATCTTCACTACAGTTTTCAAGCGCGTAACTGATGACAGACTTGACAAAATCTTCGGCCAAGTTCATGTTGTCTTCCAACTCAAAGAAAGCCATTTCGGGCTCAATCATCCAAAACTCCGCCAAGTGGCGTGTGGTGTTAGAGTTTTCGGCGCGGAAGGTAGGTCCGAAGGTATAGATTTTTGACAACGCCATGGCACCCAATTCACCCTCCAATTGTCCGGAAACGGTCAGGTTGGTTTCGCGTCCAAAGAAATCTTCTTTAAAATCAATGGCACCTTCGTCGGTGCGGGGCAATTTGTTCAAATCCAAGGTCGTTACCCGAAACATTTCCCCTGCCCCTTCAGCATCCGAAGCCGTAATAATAGGCGTATGCAGATAGTAAAAACCGTTGTCGTTGTAATATTTATGGACGGCAAACGCCAAGGCGTGACGAATGCGTAAAATAGCGCTGAAGGTATTGGTACGCGGACGTAAGTGCGCAATTTCCCGTAAAAACTCCAATGAGTGTTTTTTGGGTTGCAATGGATACACATCCGGGTCGGCAGTTCCGTAGACATGAACCTCGGTGAGTTTTACTTCTACTGCTTGTCCTGAACCCAAAGATTCAATCAAATTACCGGTCACTTTCAGGCACGAACCCGTTGTAATCAACTTGAGCGTTTCTTCATTGATTTGCCCCGGTTCAGCTACAGCTTGAATATTATGAATGGTAGAACCGTCGTTGAGCGCAATGAAAATGGCATTTTTGCTCTCGCGTTTGGTACGTACCCAGCCCTTGACAACAACTTCGCTGCCAACTTTGGCTTCTGATAAAATCTGTTTTATTTGTATTGGACCCACTTTTATAATTGGTGAATTGTGATTGAGTGAATTTTAAATCATAAAGCAAATCGGTGCGTTGCTCGTTGCTAAACCGATAACCGATAACCGATAACCGATAA
>NZ_JAIXST010000125.1 GCF_027484545.1 Runella sp.
ACGGAAGGCAATTATACGTAATTTATCCTTGGGGAGAAGGGGGATACCCCTTCTTTCTCAAAAATATTACTTCTCTTGCCCTCTTTAAAAGTTGCATTTACTCCTTGAATCTAAGAAAAGAAAGTCCGTTGAGTGAAAATAATCGGATGAAATGGTTGGGGGGAACCCTTCTGCTTTTATTTGTTGGAGTGATTGGTTTTCTATTGGGTAAATGGAGACCGTAATCTCCCGAAACTCAACCTCCCGCTACAGAAAAAGCTAAAAGTATTCCGGCCGTCAATCAAAAAGTAAATATGGATACGTTAGTGATGCAGGCATTAAAAAGTAAAAGTCGCCGACTGGAGCTTACTCTGGAAATGACAGGAGATACACTGCGACTTGCTGATGTCGTCTTACTCAAAGATACACTTACTATTGTCCGAATTGGCTCTCCTTTGCTCATTTTGCCTGCGGACAGCACTACGCAAGTTGTTGCTTTTCAGGTATTGAAAGGGAGTTTTATTAAAATCGAAAATGTGATTTTCAGTGGTTTTAAGACGGCCATTCAAACCGAAGAAAATGTAAAATTGTCGCTCAAAAATGTGCAATTCAAGGGAGAAGGAGTTAAGATAAGAGCAGAATGGATACCCAAAGACACGCTGAAAACGCGGGAAATTATTTTCCCTACCACATCTTTACCAAACTAACTATTCCATGCCGACGATCAGCTTCAACCAATATTTTCCCGGTTATGAGATTTTGGGGGAACTCGGACGAGCCAACGCCCGCGTTCTGAAAGCCCGTCACCTGCCAACGGGAGATTTAGTGGCTATCAAGCATTTTTCCTTCAATACCGATGCGGAAACCCTGCGCCGTTTTCAGCAGGAATCGACCATTATGACTACCATTCAGCATCCCAATGTGGTCAAAGTAAGGGAGGTACATTTTGATGCTGAATTGCCTTATATCGTCATGGAGCTCGTTGAAGGGGGCGATGTGCGCAGTTTACTGAAAAAAAGCGATTTTCTGGACGTTCCCACGGTCATTCGATTGGGATTACAAATGGCCGATGCCCTGAAAGCGATTCACGATAAAGAGGTCGTTCATCGCGATATCAAGCCCGACAATATCATGTACCGTGAATTGCAAAGCGGAGAATTACACTTTTTACTGACCGATTTTGGAATCGCTAAACTCCGTAATGTAGAATCAATGACCATCACCGGTCAGGCACCTATGACCCCGGAGTACGCTTCGCCCGAGCAGTTCAATGACTTGGAAAATGCCACCGAAGCCACCGATTTCTATTCCTTGGGCATAGTATTGTACGAATGTTTAACAGGCAACGTACCTTTCCCTCTGGGCTCAAAAGGAATTGGAGCCTTGAGTAGAAGGGTGGAAGAAGAAGCGCCACCGCCCATTGCCATTAACGGTTTTTTTCCGGCGAGTCTGCAAAAAATCGTTAACAGTTTACTGCAAAAGAAGCCCAATGAACGTTTAACGAACTCCACAACGCTAAAGAGGGGACTTAAAAAAGCGGATTGGGAATGGGACGAAGGTGAAAATGGGGCAGAAGAAATTCCGCCTTTACCCAATAATAAGACGAAGATGCCTCCGCCCATTGATCCCGTCAAACCGATTGATAATGCACAGAAAAAGAATCGGGTAACGGAGAAGGAAGAAAAGCCGATTGACAAAATTCCACCGAAGCAGGAGGAAAAGCGAATTGAAAAAGAGAAAAGAAAACAGGAAGTTGAACCTCAAAAAAAATCAGGCAGTAATGGATTAGGCTGGGCCATTGGGTTTGTTATAATCGCTTTGATTGCAGCGGTTGTTTACTTAAAATTCTACGAATCTTCTCCTCAACAGACATTCTATCCAACGGATACTTCACAAACCACAAATGATGCGGACTATGTGGCAGATTCATCAATCGATTCCGGAGAACACACTTCTTCCGAAGTGACGTTAATTGATCCTCGCAAACTGGTAGAGATTGGCATTAGTGATTATAACAAACAGGCATACGAGGGAGCATTCGGCGCGTTCTATAATGCAGCCGAGCAAGGAAATGCCACAGGACAAAGCTGGACGGGTTATCTATATGACAAAGGTCTTGGGATAACGGAAGACAAAAAAGAGGCCGAAGCTTGGTACCTCAAGGCCGCAGAACAAGGGAATGCATTGGCACAAAATAACTTAGGCGTTTTGTACGAAAGCGGGTCAGGTGTAGAGCAAAATTACACCCAGGCTTTGCTATGGTATCGCAAATCCGCCGATCAGGAAAATGACTGGGGGCAATATAATTTAGGTTCAATGTATGCTAACGGTTATGGGATCAGAAAAGATATGAGCCAAGCACTAACGTTGTACCGATTAGCGGCAGAACAGGGAAACACCAATGCCATCACGGCTTTAAAAAACTTAGGGTATAGCACGGCCGAATTTGCTATTCCCCCTCAAGCGGACTCAACTGCTACTGTAATTAGAAGACAATAAAAAAATACGATTATGCCTACTGAAAACTTCAACGAAAAGTATTTTCCCGATTACGAAATCTTGGGTACGATTGGGGAAAGCAACGCGCGTGTAATAAAAGCGCGGCACCGGCTTACCGGTGACTTAGTGGCTATCAAGCATTTGCCTTTTAATATTGATGAGGGTACACTGCGCCGTTTCAAAAGAGAAGCCGATTTGATGACCTCGCTTGACCATCCCAATATCGTCAAAATCAAAGATTATCATTTTGATGGTGAATTGCCTTACATAGTCATGGAATGGGTAGAGGGAGGAGATTTGAGAGGCCTGTTGAAAAGCAGCCATGGCTCATTAAATGTGTCAACCGTTGTTGAATTGGGTTTACAGATATCCCAAATCTTCGAAGTCATTCACGAAAAAGAGATTATCCATCGTGACATTAAACCTGAAAATATTCTGTACCGGATTTTAGGTACTGGGTTTATAATTTATGATATTTAACTTTGCGTCATGAATGTTATAGATTTTGACAAATTTAAAGAGTTACAATACTTCAATAATGAATTGTGCAAGTATCATAACAAAATAGGTCATGGCAACGTGTGTATTTTAAGTCGCAAAAACAATCAAGTCTATTGTAACGGGTGTAAGCCTCGTTGGGTTTTAACAAAAGACACTTTTTTCTATGACCTTCGCAG
>NZ_JAIXST010000132.1 GCF_027484545.1 Runella sp.
ACTCCGTGTATTTATTCCTACTCCTAAATCGTCTGTGAGGATAATTTTCATCGTTGCCATATAAGTATAGTTTTTTCCTGAATTTAATCATTTTTGCACAGATTATTTACAGTAAGAAACAAAATATAAAGAGTTGTCGGATTTGAGATTGGAGTATGAGAATTTGGCAAATCAAATGAATGTAGAAAGACAGAAGTTGCAGGATAATGTTCGAGAGAATCAACTTCAAAAATTTCTTGATGGGCAATACATAGATAATCATAGTATTTCTGGAATTGGACCATCAAGAAAGGCAACACTTAGTTCATTTGGCGTTGAAACCGCGGCGGATGTTACTTGGAATCAAATAATAAATATTCCAGGTTTTGGATCAACATTCACAAGAGAGTTAGTAGATTGGCGTAAAAGTTTAGAGAGGCGTTTTGTATTTGATCCATCAAAAGGGGTAAATCCTGCTGATATTGCAGCCCTTAATCAACGTTTTTCTCATAGAAGAAAACAAATTGAAGTAAGTCTATTGGCTGGTCCTGAACAATTAATTAATATTAGAGATTCGGTATTGGAATACAGGAAATTTTTCCCGATGGTACAACAAGCTGCGCAGCAATTAGCTCAGGCCGAGGCGGATTTGTCCTTATTAAAATAATGTTACTTTACATTTATAATGCGGGCTATCAAACAGGCAATTGACCCCAACAACCTGATGAATCCAGGGAAATTGCTGCCTGCTGGTTAAAAAATTAGATTCGCTTTCTTGCCCATATCCCGACGGGCAATTTTTAGACTTTTTTTAGGTTGAAAATCTAATCCATGCCTTTTAACCGTATATTTAGATAGTCCTAACTTGCTGTCTGTGCACCATTCTATCGCCATATTGTTGTTTGCTCAAAATGCAAAAAAAGACGCCCTTGATAAGAAAAAGGGGTGGAGCAGTACCTTACGTCAAACAACAGCGGTTTTTGAATTGCTCACCAAGCGCACACTACAAACAGTCAGGGCGACTCATTTACCCTTTTTTCTGTCTTCCGATGTAGGCAATGACTCCGAATCCTTTGGTAGTCAATTGGCGTCTTCCGTCAAGGAGGTTTTTGAAAAAGGCTTTCAATCAGTCATTTGTATAGGGAATGATTGCCCTCAACTGACTTTAGAATTGCTACAGAAGACCTCAATTCATTTACAAAACGGACAATCGGTAGTAGGGCCAGATAATCGCGGCGGAGCTTATCTGATCGGCATTCAAAAAGAAGATTTTCAAGCGAAAATCTTTGAAAATCTGTCTTGGCAAACTGCTGAATTAAGGGAGAATTTAGTACAAATGTTGGGAAGGGAAACTCAATTATTGCCCATATTTTCCGATATTAACGCCGAAATAGACTTACATGATTGGGCTAAAAAAGCCAAGTCATTCGGCGAGTTATTGCTGTCGTTGTTAGTACAGTTATCTCCCGCGGCTGTTTTTCAGCCTATCTTCACTTTCGCATTTTCTTCCACTTCTTATCGTTTGCGTCCTCCTCCTGTCTTGGTTTCATAGGAGAAAAATCAGTATCGTGTCTGTATGCCTTATCGGCTAAAATTGCGTTTCTCCAACGCAGTCTTTGTCCTATGTTGTGTATTCAATTTTATCCAAACCATTTTCGTATGTACAATCGTTTTTTACTAACTTTTCTTCTGTTACTTGTTGCGGGAATTTTGCACGCACAGACCTCACTTGAAGTGACAGTGAACAGCCTTCTCTACAAAAAAAACGTAAAAGGTATTGCTGTATTTGCCCAAAAATCGGGTGCCGTCCTGCGCGACTCGGCCGTAACGGATAAAAACGGAGTAGTCGTTTTTGATAAATTGGAGGCCAACCAACCGTATCGAATTTTTACGAAAGAGTCGGAAGAATTTGATATTTCTGAGGTAACAAATGTGGTCTTGCAACCCAATCAAAAAAATACAGCAACGCTTTCGCTCCCGGCCCGCCGTCAGACCGCTTTGGAAGAGGTGGTAATTACGGAAACAAAGGCAGCCAAACTCAACACCCAAAACGCGGAAGTGTCGTCGGTCGTAACCAAACGCGAACTGCAAAGTCTGCCGATAGAAGGGCGCGATATTACCCGGGCCTTGGTTCGACTTCCCAATCTTTCGGTAGCGAGTTTGGGTTATGCCGAAGCTCCCAATGTCAGCATTAACGGCCTCAATGGGATTTATACCAATTATCTCATTGACGGGATGGACAATAACGAGCGTTTTTTAGGGAATGTAAAATTTAACCCGCCCGTAGGTTTTACGGAATCAGTACAGGTATTGACCAACAACTATTCGGTAGAGTGGGGGAATACCAGTAATGGAATTGTCAGTGTAACAACGCGTTCCGGAACGAACCAACTGACCGGAGAACTGTTTTACCTGACGCGTCCCGGTTCGGTGATTGATGCTAAATCGCCTTATCCTACCCTTGATTTATCGGGTAATGCCGTCAAAGATGGGTTTCAGCGCCATCAGTTAGGTTTTGGATTAGGTGGTGCTTTGAAAAAAGACAAGACATTTTTCTACGTCAATTTTGAACAGACGTACGATAAAAAAGATAATCTTCTTCGGGTACCGCAACTCAATCTGAATGAGATTGTTACGGGACGGAACAGTTTTTCGTATTTCTCTACAAAATTAGATCAAAACTGGACTCATTCCTTCAAATCAAGTCTGCGCGTTAACGTGGGAAGTTTTGACATTGCCCGTCAGGGAGGAGGATTGGAAGGTGGGATTATCTTCCCGTCGGCAGGGGCCAAAATAGCGAACCGAACTTACTTGGTTGCCCTTAAAAACAATTATGTAATTCGGCCTAATTTGACGGGAGAAACCAACTATCAGATTTCGATGTTTCGCTGGAATTACCGGGTTCCCGACAACCCAACGGACCCTTCCGTTACGGTACAAGACCCGAGCGGAACGGCATTTGCGACTATTGGACAAACAGGTGCCATTTTTGACGATTTTGAACATACCCATCACCTTCAGCAAAAATTCACGCTTCGTACCGGCCGCCATGTCTTTAAAGCGGGTGGTGAATTTATTTCTTCCAATTTCGCACTTTTGGGCGGCGGAAATCAATACGGAACGTATACCGTGCGACTGACTCAGCTGCAATTGGATGCTTTGAAAGCTCAAAATATTGGCTCGGCGTTGAACGTCAACGACATTCCCCGTGATGCAAGCGTTCGTTCGTATGACGTCGAATTGCGTCCGACGACGTTTGGGAAGCGGCAAAATGTGTTGAGTCTTTATTTGGAGGATAATTTCAGCGTTTCCAATCGGTTGAAAGTAAGTTTGGGGTTACGTTATGATTATGACAATTTGACGAAATCAGGTGACACCAAAGGTGATTTGAACAACATTGCTCCGCGAACCAGTTTTAATTATCAACTCAATGACCGCACCGTAATTCGGGGTGGTTACGGAATTTTTTACGATAAAATCAAATACTCCGTTTACAGCGACAACTTGCAGTTCAGCAGCGATGCTCCCGACTTTAAGAAACAATTGGTTGAATTACAACGGCTTGGACTGTTGGATCCAAAAGCGGACTTAAACCGAATTACTTTCCCGGGCAATATCCGCGCAACCGCGCCCAATGTCAAGTATTTGGAAGGGCCTACGTTTGACCAACTGCAATTTCGTCGCAATCAGCAATTTAATGCCAATTTGCGCGTGATGAATCCGAACGGTTGGGACAATCCTTATTCGCACCAATTCTCATTGGGATTACAGCACAAGCCCTCACCGGATTATATTTTGAGCGTGGATTTGGTTCACGTTGCCACCAACAATTTATTCATCATTCGCAACCTCAATCCTGCTTCTCCGTACAAATTCACGAGCGATAAAGACGTAAAAACTCGCACCGTGGCACAAGCGGATTTAACCCGCCCCATACCCATCCGAACTGACAAAAATGGCTTTTATGCTTTGGCAGGAACAGATACATTACGCGGAATTGCGAGAAATGTGTTTATGACTGAGACCAAAGGGATTGCCCGCTATTATTCGGCGAGTGTAGTATTCCAAAAACTCAAAGGTCGTGACAAGTACGCGTATCGTTTGGGATATACGTTGTCGAGCATCAAAAGCAACACGGGAGGTATCAACACCCGGGCGCAGGATTCCAACGATTTTGATTTTGAATATGCTTACGATAACAACGACCGTCGACACGTGCTGAATGCTATGTTTGCCTATTATCCCATTCCAAGTCTGATGATTTCGCCCGCGTTACTATTGCAAAGCGGGCAGCCCATTACACGCCTGGCGGATGCAAAAGTGTACGGTACAACGGACTTAAACGGCGACGGTGAAAGTTTTGGGTTTACGTCAGATCTATATCCGGGCGAACGTCGCAACAGCGACCGATTGCCTTGGGCTAAGTCGTTGGATATATCGGTGAGATATACCATTTATATTCAGAAAAAGCCACGATTGGAGTTTGAAGCGGACGTTTTTAACGTCTTGAACACTCAAAATTTATCAGGTTTTAATGCTACTTTCGGGGCCAGTAATCAGTTTCAGTTAGGCCCTGTGGGTACGCCCCTCGTCGTTCGTTCTGCCGGGCCACCGCGCCAATTTCAGTTTGGACTGCGTTATTTGCTATAAAAAGATTCAAAACCGTATAAGACATATAAGTATAAGAAAGAATAACAGCAACTTATATTTTCTTTTATGTCTTATATGGTTTAAAAAAATCGTCCATCAACTATTGATTCCAATGCGAAAACTCACTTTTCTTTTTTGTTTTGTATCTGCTTTTACTTTTGCCCAAAAACGAGTTTGGTTTGATACGGATTTAATGATTGGTTTACCCGAACGCGCCCCGCGTGAAGTAGACGACGGAATTACGTTAATGATGGCGCTGCAACACCCCGATAAGATTGACTTAGCAGGCATCAGCACCGTTACGTACGCAGAGTATGGCTTCGAAACGGCCCAAAAATTCCTCAAATGGTATAGGCGTGGAAAAACAATTCCTGTGTACCGAGGCTCCGACAAAGCCAATGACTTAGGAGCCGAAAATGACGCTACGCGTGCATTGGCGGAAGCATTGAAGAAAGAGAAATTGACGATTTTGGCTATTGGACCCTTGACCAATATTGGAACGGTCGTTAAGAATCATCCCGAGTTAGCCTCGCAAATCGTGGAAGTGGTGGTATGTGCGGGACGTACGCCGGGTTACTCTTTCAAGCCTGGTTTGGAAAAAGTAATTGTCTTTGATTATAACTTTGAAAAGGATGTTGACTCCTTCAAAACAGTGTTGGATGCCGGTGTAAAAATGGTGCTTTCGGGGTTTGAATGCAGTGTTTATTTGTTTTTGGGAAAAACGGATTATGAATTCCTGAACAACGGTTTTGAAGGCGATAAATGGGTCTATGAACAATTACGTCCGTGGTCGCAACGGGGACAAAAACTCTTTGGGAATGACGGTTTTATCCCTTACGATGCCACGCCGTTGGGACACATCACCCATCCTCAATACTTCAAATATTACAAAGATATTCCCGTTCAAATCAACGTCAAAAAGAATGACGCTGCTTCGGGCATTGGCGGCGTACGCCCCGATGAGAAGCCATTTTTGGAAGTATCGTATGATTTTCAATCCAAATGGAAAGTGGACTATGCCTACAAAACCTTGCCCGGTTTTGAAGAAATTTTGATTGAATCACTTAAACGACAATTTGTGAAGTAGCCGGTCATTGATTCCTTTTATTCGTAAACTCCACGAGTTCACGAATAAAAGGAATTGTCTTAAGATAAACAGTTGCCATGCCATTCATGGCGTCGATAAAGGTAAAGTTGACTAATGGTTTGAGGGCTTTAGTCCTTACTAAACTGCTTGATTTATAGGTGTTTGTTTAGAAGCTTTTTTTGCGAGTTGACTCACGCGGTACACCATATAAATGCACAAAAGTGAAATCACTGACGCCACAATTCCCAGAGTGTTGTAATGTTCCAAAGGACTGAAATTGCCTTTTTGGTAGACAATCATACCCGCAGTGAACGAGGCAACTCCCCCCGCAATTTGCTGCAATGAAGAGTTGATACTCATAAATGCTCCTCGGTCCTGCATAACGGGTATTGCCGTTGTTAAGGTAGTGGCGGGTATCATCCGACTCATAATCCCCATCATCATCATCACATTAAAAATAATAATCGACCACAGCGGAATGGGTGGAAGGTTGGTATACACAAGAATCATAATAACCATCCAAACGGAAGCAATAGTAAAGAGTTTGAATTTGTCTACTTTGTCGCTCAAGCGTCCAATCAAAGGCATAATAATGAGCGAACCAACCCCAGAAACCATAAAGATAATGGGCAGTTGGTGCGGCGTTACCTTTAAATTGTTGATGGCATAAACGCTTCCAAATGGCATCATCATAAATCCGCCGATGGAGAGTAAAGCGGTTGCCAGAAAACCAATACGGTAATTTCGTTTGGCAACGGTATGCCATAAATGCATAAAAGCATTGCGGTCATTTTGCAGTTCAAGGTGTTTGGTAACGGGTTTCATGGCTTGCATGATAACTAAGGCAAGAATAGTACTTAGACCCACAATCATCAAAAAAGGCGATTTCCAGCCCCAAATGTTAGCCAAATACAGACTGATCGGAATCCCCAGTACTTGACTTGCCCCAAATCCCATTTGAACAAAGCCCATTACCCGACCCCGTTGCTGGAGGGTGAATAAATCGGTGATAATGGCCATACTGACAGACCCAATGACCCCGCCGAATAGACCGGTAATGATGCGGGCTGCAATAATGGATTCGTACGAATTGGCCAAACCGCAAAATAAAGTGCCACCGATAAAACCGATGTAGAAGAATAAAAGCAGTCTTTTACGGTCGAATCGGTCGGCAAAACCTGCCGTTAATAATCCAGAAATACCTGCGCTGAAGGCATAACTGGATACGACCCAACCAAATTGTGCGGGGGTGATTTTGAGGGATTTTATGAGGGAGTCGCCAAGCGGCGACATAACCATAAAGTCCAGTACTACAGTGAATTGGGTAAGGGCCAATAAGGCCACTGCCAATTTTTGATAGCTTGATAATGAAGTCGTTTTCGCTTGTTCCATGGGTTGTTGTTTAATTTGTTGTCAACGTCGGCTAGGACCGGGCCGCGGCGGCCGGGGCCGCCCGTGCGGTACCGTGTCCCCGTTTAAAACCTTGCCGACGTTATATTTCTTTACCCAAAAACTGGGCATATTGATTAATAGCTGCCGTTAGCGTAGCTTTGTCAAATGGGTTGATAAAATGAGAAGCTTCAACATCCACTTTATCTTTCTGAATGGTTCGTTTCCAAACACCCTCCACCTTTCCGTTGACCACGACGATGGGTTTGAAAATACCGTTACCCGTAATCGCCGCCTGATGATAGTCCGCTGAAAGCGAAGCGGTTCGGTCTTTGTAACTCACGATAAACTCATCAAAAGCAGGCAGTAAATGGACAGTGTCTTGCGGTTCGGGATGAAAATGGTTGGGCAACCAATAGGTTTGTTCTCCTATTTTTTCCGAAACCAAATTTGATTTTATCATTTCCAATCCCGCTCTTGCATCACTTACTTTCAGCCCCGACCACCATACAAAATCAGGCAGCGTTGCTGGACCGTGACTCATAAAATACCGCTTGGCCAATTCGGCCAGGGCTTCATCCCGAGCCAATGGTTTGGTAAATGGCACCCGTTCATCCATCAGCGCGTACGTAATCTGCTTCCCACGCATGGCACCACTGCAAACCAGTCCGTTTAGTTCGACATGAAACATCAGATGTGAACTTCGCAGATCGGAGGTGTTGATTCCTTCTTTCTCCAGTTCAGTCATTAATTCAGCCCGTGTCAGGTGCTTATTGCCTTCCAATGCTTTGGCGATAATAGCATCCGTGCGATTCAAAACAGCGCCGTTCAACTCCAACTGTCGGTACATATACGACACCAATTGCTGAACGTGAGGTGCCGTCAGTGCCAATATCCAACGAATATCCTGAGCCGCTACCAAATGCCAGGTGGGGCGTAAAATATGAGTGCGAACAATGGACCCTTCGTTGAGGGCCTGCTCAATACTTTCGTCTGTGGCATTGGGTAAACGCACCCCAATGGCCCATTTTGACATGGGGTAATCCTGAGCCTGCGCGGCTCCCAAATGCGCAACCACCTCAGCGGGTGTAGTAAAATTTGTGCCGATAATTCGCTGATTGTTAAGTCGTTGTTGGGCTATGTTTATGGCTGTCATAGGGGCCGATAGTTAGTCTTTCAGTTCCTCACATTCAAACCCTGCCCGCTGCACTGTTTCAATGATTTGTTCTTCTGAAATGCCTTCCGCTTCGATGCGAAGCACACAGTCGCAGTCCTCACAATCTACCGTCCAACGGTAAATTTGGGGCATTGAAACCAAAAGCGGTGCAATTTTCTCTTTGTCTTCCTGAGTTTTAATGGTTGTCCTGAAGACTAAAATTTGAAGTAGATTTTCCATACGATTATCCAAATTTTTGAATCATACGATAGTCCGACCAATTGAAATAGTATACTAAGAATGACACTCAACGCTATATAATCAAGCCATTAAATGAATTTAGAAGTTCCATTTTTGGTCAAAGATTTCCGAATAGGCTTGTCAATTTTAAAATTTGGCGAGTCTGACTCGTTTAATTTTTTTAAGGTTTCAGTGCTTTTAATACCAAATCAAGGGTTTGATCCATGATTTCTTCGGAAAACGCAAATGGTTTGCCTCCCATGCTGCGTCCTTCGTTGTGAAACCGAATTAAATTATACAAAGGTGAATACGCCACAGACCAGAAAACTTCAAGCGGCATGGGATTGAGTTCTTTGTGTTTGATGGCGTTTTTTACAAAGTGTCCCATGGAGGATTTAAAATCTTCAACAAAACTTTCCATTACTTTATCCCGAAAGGACGAACTGCGTATTTGCTCATAAAACTCCGTTTCCAGTTTATTTTCGATGGCATATTTTGCTCGGTTTCGCCATTGGATGCGCATTCCTTCGGCAAAAGGTAAATTTGGGTCAAAATCCTTCAAGATATTTTCACTGAATTTTTGCCCAATTTCAATGCCGATGCTCGTAATGAGGTCTTCTTTGTCTTTGTAATAAATGTAGAGCGTAGCAGGGGATACTTCGGCGGCTTTCGCCAATTTTTGCATACTGAATCCTTCAAATCCTTGACTGACAATTAGTTCCAGTGCTTTCTGCCGTACCAGTTGCTCTTTGTTTTCGTTACGTGTTCTCATAATGAATACAAATATAAATGAACGTTTGTTTATTTATGAGGAAATGTTCATTTATTTAATTTTTGTGCAAAAATTACGAAAGAACAGCTTCGGCGGCTTCCGCTCCTGTGGATACGGCACCTTCCATAAAGCCTTGCCAATCGGCAATGTGTTCGCCTGCGAAGTGAATATTGATGAATTTTGCTGCCAAAACGGGTCTAATGCCAAACCATTGCCCTTTGCCGTAAACGGCATAGCTACCTTTGGAATAGCGATCGGTTCCCCAATAATAATTAACCTGTTTTTGGAAATAATCTTCAGTGCGGGCAATTGGACGAAGGCTTTCTAAAACGATTTGTTTGCGAAACGTATCGTCATTCCAGCCAAAGACGTCGGCTTTCTCGCCAATGCTGTACGAAATAAGTGCCCCAAATTTAGAGGACTGGTTTTTGGTGGCGTGGTAGAAATAGTGGCCGGATGTATCGGTGATAAGATCAAAATCTTCCCGTCCCCAAAAACGTTCGCTAAACAACACCGCGTGTTTGTTGATACGGGCATATTGCAGGGCATTGATTGCATCCATTTTTTCTTTGGGCAGGGCAGGGGTAAATTTGATTTTTGCCAACGAAAATGTGGGAATGGTGCAGATAAGACGGTCAGCTTCAAACGTTTCACCGTTGGTGCAGGTAATTTTTACTTTACCATTTTTTTGTTCAATTGCTTCGACGTGGTAGCCGAGTTTTACTTTGTCGGGGCCGATGTGTTCGGTGATTTTTCGGGCTAATGTTCCATTCCCTCCTTTCATCTTGAAATCCATTTCATTTTTCTTGCTCGATTCGGCGTATTCCGACAGTGCCGAAAATCCTGACACGTGGCGAATACTTTCGCCAAAATCGGTGCTGTCTAAGAGTTCCCGCAAAAACAAATCGTTTTCAGGAATGCCGTTGTTGACCAAAAAACGCCACCAATCCATGCGGTCGAGTTCGCGTTGTTGGGCGTCGGATAGTTGGTTGAAGTTTTTTATAATTTCCTCAAAGCGTTTTTTCCATTCTTCCGTAAATTCCCATTGGTCACTGGGTTGGTAGCTGCCACGAAAAAGCAAATCGGTTTCAAACTGATTGTTAAGAAGCTCAATATCAAAGCGTTTGCAGAGTTTTTGTACTTCCTCGTGCGATTTTCCTACCCATTCAGCACCAAGTTCGACGCGTAAGTCGTGTACATCGTCCAGAACGTGCGTAAATACTCGTCCTCCCACGCGATTGCGAGACTCCAATACTACGAAATCAACTTTGGCATCGTGGAGTTTTAAGGCCGCCGATAGTCCTGCAAATCCTGCTCCCAAGACGATTACTCGGGCGGGTTTGGTGTGAATAGCTTGTGAAAAAGATTTTTCAGTAGTAAGGGTAGTGGCCCCGGCAACAGCGGCACCTAAACCAAGAAAAGTTCTGCGTTTCATAAGAGTTGGTTAGTAGAATTGAATACTCTAAGGCCAAATCTAACAACATTTTACAGTTCTTATCTTGGAGGACGGGTGGCATTTATTTAAAGGACGGAACAGAAGCAGAAAATCCTATAATTTCTTTTTTTAAAACTGTTACTTTCTCCTCTAAAAAACCCGTTTGTAGCCGTTGATGGTCTTTAAAATTCAACACCTGCCCATCGTTTCTGACAGCTTCTATTTTTGAAAAATCGAGCGTTTCAAGCAGCCAGCCTTCTTTTTGGGGGGGCATGGTATTGATAATTCCTTCTTCGGGAAGGTTTTTGTCGGCAGTGCAATAAAAGCCCGCGTAGCCGTAATTGATATCAACCGCAGGTGACCATGCAGCGTTGCCAACGGTCTGTGCAACAACGGTATACGCTTGATTTTCGAGCGCACGGGCGCGCGCGCCTGTGTGTACGCGAGTGGCACCGCGAATGGTTTCGGTACAACTTGGTGCTAAAAGCAGGGAAGCACCCGCAGAACTTAAGAGTTGTGAGCCCAAACCAAATTCGACATCGTAGCAAAGCTGAATTCCAAAATTTCCCCAAGACGCTTCAAAAAGCGTGAGCGTTTTGGGCGCCGTTTCAATTCCCCATTCTTCATCTTCAAAGCGCGTCATGAAAAATTTGTCTTGGTAGCCGACCAAACCCTTTGGGGAGAATACAAAGGCTCGATTGTGTTTTTTGCCGTTTTCAACAACGGGTAAACTTGGCGCCACGATAATGACTTGATACTGATGAGCCAAGTTGGCAAATACTTCGCAAAAATCACTTTTTAACGAATCCAACTCAATCACCTGTTGACGAATATTTTGGCGAATTTCCTCGGAAAAAATACTGACCAATTCCATAGAGCCGTATTCAGGAAAGAGCAACAATTGAGCCTTTTGTTGAGCGGCCTGAGCGACCCATTTCTCCGTGTGTTTCCGCCAATCGCTGAATGTTTTGTGCTCCGTTATCGGATATTGGGCTGCTGCAATGGTTACTGTCATTGAGTATTGATTAGAATGCTGATTATTAAGATTATCATGATGCAATTATGTTTTTAAAATCGTAAATGTCTTAATAATCAACATTTTATAGTTAATTTCTAACAATGTTAAGAAGTATGCTTTTGTTAAGTTTAATCTAAATTACGCATCCAATAGACCATTTTTTTTGCAGTGGGTTGCGTCTGCCCAATGTCCAGCCATTCAAAGGTGCTTTGCAGTGTTGGCTGTTTTTGGTAGCCTCTTTTTGTCCAAAATGCATCATTGGGACGGTAATCCTGAGGCTGCGCGGGGTGATTTTCAGCACGCTCAACGGCACAGAAGCAGGTCGTAGTGTAGGTGCCAAAACGACGGGCGTGGGCTTCGCGCTCGTCAAAAAAACGATGCCCTAATCCTATCCCTCGATAGGAAGGCAACAGGATACTTTCGCCAAAATAGAAAATAGAATCGAGGTTAAAACCGACCTGCTCGAAGGGTAATCGAACGTCGTCCGTTTCGTCAACGAGGGGAGTGCAAGTTGTAGCACCTACCATTTTTGAACCATCATAAACGGCGAACAAAAACGCACGAGGCGAATCAGCATACGTTTGGAGGTATTCCATTTCGTGGGTTAGCGTGCCTTCGTATAAATAAGGAAAATCACTAAAAACAGCGATGCGCAACTGTCCCAAGTCTTCAAAAACAGAAGCAATCTCCGGTCCGTGTTTGGTAATGAATGTAAGATTTTGTGACATTACGAGACTAATTTTATCCAAAGCGGCAAATTATAATACGTAGTCACGCGGGTGATCTTTCCTTCTTTTACTTCCAAAAAAGCTCCTGCGGGTAAAATGTACGTTTGGCCGTGGGCGGGAGGAAGGCCTTCTTCCGCCTGTTTATAAACGCCGTTTACCACAAACTCAGCCGCGATGCGCGTGTCGTCAGAAGAAGTGAAGAAAACCAGTTCGGTTAATATTTCTTCGTAGGCTTCGTCCATTTTTTGCATGAATTCGGTAAACTTTTCATTGCCGATTCTGACATCGCCTTGGTTGGGTTCGTGGCGTACTTCGGAATGCAACAGGCTCAACATTCCTTCCCAATTTTTTTGATTGAAATAAGCGTAATACCGGTTTACAATGTCTAATGCAGTCATTTTAGAGATAAAGTAGTGAATGAAAAGGTAACTGCTTTTTAGAGGTTGTCAGTTCCTTTGATTGGATTTTTGGCAAAAAAACAGCCAACTGTTTCCAATCGGCTGAAAAATAACTTAGACTCATATTATTGAAATACTTCCAGTAAATCTATACTGACGTCATTGGTAGGATCTGCCAGGATTTCATCGTGAAAAACCTTAATTTTTTTGTCCGGTGTCAGCAGAAAAATGGTGCTCATGGCGGGCTGTACAAACCAACATGATTGTATTCCTGCTTTGAAATATACTTCAAACTTTTCCAATAAATCTTCTGTCCCTTGGGTGGGCGACAGGATTTCAATGGCAGTCAGCGGCAGTTGCTTTACGCGAATTTCATCATGTAAGCTATCAAAATTCATTAACGGATAAATACAAATATCAGGAGTATAATCGTCTCCTTCAATCTCTATTCTAAGTTCAGTAATGATGCGAAACTTCTTTCGGTAATCAGCATATAGAAGACCGGTAATATTGGTCTGAATAATTCCGTGATTTTTACTCGGCATGGGTTTGCGACGTTCAATTTCGTAGGCTGAAAGAGGGAGGGCTATTGCTGCTTCCATATCAAAAGATGTTTTTTTCAAAAATAACAATTTTGATAGAGTAATTCATTCAAACTATGTAAAACTAAGTCACAAAAAAACAGCCGACTGTTCTCAATCGGCTGTTTTTTGAAGTACCAGATTCCTAAGGAAAGACAAATGGAGTTTTATTTTTCTCCTGACATTTTACCTGTTTTAGTAGCAGGAGGAGTAGCAGGGGCATTTTTAACGTATTTGTCTAACCAGCCGTTCATCTCGTACAACATGTGTAAAAGGGATTCTTTGGCGGTGTATCCGTGGCTTTCGTACGGTAAAAATACCAATTTAGCCGTGGCACCCATGCCTTTGAGGGCATTGTAGTAACGTTCCGATTGAATAGGAAATGTGCCGGTGTTGTTATCAGCTTCGCCGTGGGTCATAAGCAGTGGCGTTTTGACTTTATCCACGTTCATGAACGGTGACATTTTATTATAAACATCCGGTGCCTGCCAGTAGGTACGTTGCTCATTTTGGAATCCAAACGGCGTTAATGTACGGTTGTACGCGCCTGAACGGGCAATTCCTGCTTTGAATAGATTGCTGTGGGACAATAAGTTGGCAGTCATAAATGCTCCGTAGGAGTGGCCACCTACGCCTACGCGATTTGCATCCACTACACCAAGACGTACCCCTTCGTCAATGGCCGCTTTAGCACTGGCAACCAACTGCTCAACGTAAGTATCGTTGGGTTCTTTATCGCCTTCGCCAACGATGGGGATAGAGGCATTTTCCAATACGGCATAACCCATGGTTACAAAAGCGGCTCCAGTCCAGTAGCTGATGCGGTTGAACTGATAAGGTGAGCCGTTAACCTGTCCGGCAGCGGCAGCATTTTTAAACTCGGCCGGATATGCCCACAAAAAGGTAGGCAGCGGTCCGTCTTCTTTTTTATAGCTGGGAGGCAACAACAACATGGCGGTCAAATCCACTCCATCGGGACGTTTGTAGCGCAACTGTTGCTTTTGAATTCCTTTGAATTGGGGATATGGATGCGGGAAAAAGGTAACTTGAGTCAAGGCCGGTTCAGCGGCTTTTTTGCCTTTCTTAGGAGCAGGTTTCAGATTACGGATGAAATAGTTCGGTTGCTCTTCCTGCGATTCGCGAGAGGTCAGAATCAATCCTTTTTCGGCGTTCAAAATACTGATGGGGCGCTCAAAAAACGGAGCTTCCGAGCGAAACAGGCGCTTGGCCTGTTTGGTAGTAAGGCTAAATAAATCTACAAAAGGGCGGTCGCCTTCGGGTGAAGCACCCTGACCGGTCAGATAGATTTCGTTGGTAGGTGTAATGTCCAATACGTATTCGCCGTACGCATTTTTCTTTAATTCGGGAGTACCCGGGTTGTTATAACGGTCTTCCGACGAACGGTCAAACAAGACGACAGGATTCGCAGGGCTGCTTGGATTTACTAGTTTGGTAATGATTTTGCGGGTAGCGTTCCAACGTTCTGAAAATAAAGCAGTTTGGTCATTTCCCCACGTTACGCCTCCAAAACGGTTGGCCGCTGAATAGATTTCTTTGGCTTCACTGCTGAAAGGAGCATCTAAGGTATAAACTACGTCACGAACGGCAACTTTCTTTTTAGGATCACCGCCGTCTTTGGCTTCTACCCAATACAAGGTAGCAGGTACATCATTACGCCAATTGTGGTTGCGCTGTCCTGAAGGAGCTGCGTCCTGTCCCCAAGGTACGTTTTCCTGCAAAGGAACGTCTGTCAGGGTTTTTATCAACGAACCGGCAGCGTCAAAAATATCCATTTTAGCAGGGAAACGATTGACGGTCACTAAGTAGGAAAACGGGCGGTGGATGGATTCGATAAACACAAAACGGCCATCGGGCGAAGGAGCGGTGGTAGCGATAAGCCCCATTGTTCCAATTTTTTGGACAACGCCGTCCAATCCGATTTTCATCGTTTGTGCCGTTGCATAATATTCAAATTGCTTTTCATCCGAAGGGCTTTTGAGCAAGTCCTGGTAAGTGGCAGCCTGTGCTTTAGTACCTAAGTTTTCCTGAACCGTGGGACCTGAAGGCACGCGGCTTATTTCGGGGGCGGGGCCTCGTTCGGCAGGGATTCCTCTAACGATGAATGATTTACTGTCGGAAACCCACTGGTAGGGAACTCCCAAGGAGGCGTTCAGCGCTACATCGCTTACTTTTTTGGCAACCGTAGTGGCCACATCGGCTACGTATAGTTCAATCTTCGTGTCGGTTGTGTTGGTAAATGCAATTTTGCTGTCGTCTGGCGACCATTGAATGAAGGAAAGTTGCGGATTGGCAGGCAAACCCGTTATCTGTACATCAGCGGCATTGGCCGATACCTGACGTAATTTAAGATTGTTCACAAACACCGCACGACTCGGACCGTTGGTGGCGGGATTAATTCGCAAGCCGGCAATTCGAAGTTCGGGTTGAGAAAGTTCGGCAATGGTAGTAGTTGCCGTGTTTCTTTCCGAAATCAGCATCCATTGACCTTTGCTGTCCACGCTGACCGTGGGAGTAGGAGGGGCCGTTACTAAATCGGCTAAGGGCTTGGGAGGGGTTTGGTAGCCCGTGTTGTCTTGGGCAAAAGCAGTTAATCCGCTTAGGCACAGTACGTACAGTAATCGGTTTCTCATTTAGATTTAGTTGTTTTGAAGTGGTTGATTTGCTTACTTTTACTCTTCTACTTTGAAGCGCCCAAAAAAGCCGGAGCCTTTCCCGAGTTGTTCTTCCATATCGCTGAGTTCAATTTTAAGGGCATGGATGGAAAGGGAAATTTCCCAGATGGATAAGCTTAACGCGAGTATTTGTAACAATAAAGCGATGAAAAATAACACTTGCGCGGCATATTGATACTGTAAATAGATGAAAAGCATCGAAACCGCGCTCAACAGCAGGCTCGACACGATGATAAACTGAATATTTCGAATGATATGCACCCGTCGGTGTAGATGTTTGATCTGATCTACGTAGTTAGAATCAGGGCTTTGGCGAAATTTATCGTGCAATTCCCGAATTAAACTGGCAATGGCCAGGTAGCGGTTGGTGAAGGCAATCATCATCAACGAAACCGTTGAAAATAAAATAGCTGGGGTACTGATGGTAAGCTCCATATTGAGAATGAAAGGATAGGCAAATGGGCGAAAAATTAGGGCATTTATGTCTTCTTTGTGTATTTTGCGATAAAAATTGGAAAATGAAAGAAAGCATATTTGACTCCCACAAATTTAACCTTTGGAAACGTCGTTTGTTAGGAAATGGCCTCGAAATTCATGCAATTGATGAAAAATATACCCGTCATAACAGCCATGGAGAGGCACTTTTTTCGCTGTTGATGTTGGATGCCACTACGCCGGAAGGCGATAAAATGCCCCCCATCTGTTTTATAAAAGGAGAGGTGTTGTGTGTATTGGTGTGTTTGATTGATGAAGTAACCAAAGAAAAATACCTTTTATTGGTGAAACAACGTCGTATTTGCGACGGTTCTATGACTTACGAACACCCTGCTGGTATGTTGGACAGCGAGTCGGATGCGTACAAAGTGGCGGCCAAAGAAGTGTGGGAAGAAACGGGTATTCAGTTGGAGAAAAGTCAATTAACTCAGCTGCTGGACTTTCCAACCTATCCTTCTACGGGTACAAGCGATGAGACCATGTATTATTTTTATTGTGAAATTGAACTACCTATAGAGAAAATCAAATCGTACGATGAGCGTTTTATGGGGGAAGCCTCCGAGCATGAGCGTATCATTACCTGCGTATTGCCTTTTGTGGAAGGACATCGTCTTATTAACAACGTCAACGGCATCTTATTAGACTTTCTATACCTGAAAGCGATTGGCGATTGGGATTTGATGAAAGCGCTATAGTGGCATGGTTTTTTATCGAACTATTTATCTAAGATGCCATTTGTAGGGTTTTAGATGAATTTTAAGGTAATGAACAAAATCATTAAAAATGAAAAAGATCAAAGAAATTGCTTCAAAATATCAGGTAAGTGAAGAAACCGTACGCACCTTGTTAGAAGGCCTCAAAGTTT
Source organism: Runella sp. (assembly GCF_027484545.1). Lineage (GTDB taxonomy): Bacteria > Bacteroidota > Bacteroidia > Cytophagales > Spirosomataceae > Runella. The sequence goes on from NZ_JAIXST010000132.1 coordinate 17,487, forward strand.
CCGGTGGGCGACAGGTTCAGTTCAATATCAGAGAATTAGGCGGAATGGGGCAGTGGCAGTCGGGCGGCATGGTGTCGGGTGCGCAGCAGTTGCAAAGCAACAGCCTCAAAAATCTGAATTTCACCTATCCGGGCGGAACGGTCAGCCTGAAAGATTTGAAAAAAGTAAAATAAAATTCAAAGGTACTTGCCCATGAGCCGGCAAAGTAGTTTGTCGGCTCATGTCGTTTCCAGTCATTAAAAGCTAAACGCAGCTTTCTACCATTTCTGCAACCTCCTCTACAATTGGTTCTGTAGTCATAATACGCTTTCGGTGCTGAGTGCCCCATTCATTCATTTCATTGAGCACTTTTCGTAATGAATGCCCATACGGAGCCATTTCATATTCAACCATTACCGTGTCATAGACCGTTCGCTTTACTAATTGGTTCATTTCCAAGGCTCTCAGTTCCTTGGATAACATCCGTGGGGTGATGTGGGGAATGGCTCTTTCCAGTTCCTTAAAGCGTTTTTTTCCTTCCATTAATGAACCGAGAATGGGCAATTTCCATTTGCCGCTGATTACATCCAAACAATCCTGAATGGGTAAGGCATGCTCTGCGCATTTGTTTCTTTCGTGTTTTGCTGGCATAATTTGTTGTGGATGAGGTTTGTTGCTATACCAAAGTATAGTGGTATATTTTGGTATAGCAATTACTTATCTATAGCAAAGATATATACCTTTACTCTGTTACGCTATAAAAAAGAGCCTATTTCAGCAAAATAACGTTACAGAGATTTTTGTCCATTCACTCAATGACGTTTGAGGTTTGGTAAATTGGGAACCGTTTAGCATCTTGCTGAACGGTTTTTTTATTCACTAACTTATCCTTGTTTATGTCACTTGCTTCGACTACTGTTCTTGACCGCTTTCTACGCTATGTTCAAATTGATACACAATCGGATCCCAATTCGACCACGCAGCCTTCTACCGAAAAGCAGAAAGATTTGAGTCGATTATTGGTGACTGAACTTTTTGAAATGGGGGTTATGAATACGCATTTGGATGAGCATGGCTACGTATATGCGACCCTTCCGGCCAATACCAATAAGTTGAATGTGCCCGTCATCTGCTTTTGTTCCCACGTGGATACATCGCCTGATTGTTCGGGAAAAGGAGTAAAACCGATAGTGCACACCAATTGGGACGGCTCTGACATTGTTTTGCCCGAAGATACTTCGCAGGTGTTAAGCGTAAGCGAACATTCTGATTTACAGGCTCAAATCGGTAATGACATCGTAACGGCAAGCGGGACGACTCTGTTGGGAGCCGATAATAAAGCCGGCGTGGCCGAAATCATGGATGCTGTGTATTATTTGATAAATCATTCTGAAATCAAACACGGAACCATCAAAATCCTTTTTACTCCTGACGAAGAAATCGGACGAGGAACGGCCAAAGTGGACTTGGAAAAATTAGGCGCTGATTTTGGTTATACCATTGACGGCGAGAGCCTGGGAACTCTCGAAGACGAAACATTCAGTGCTGATGGCGTCAAAATCACGATTTACGGCGTAAGCACGCATCCGGGTTTTGCCAAAGGGAAACTCGAAAATGCCATTAAAATTGCCGCCGATGTAGTGGCTGCCTTACCCAAAGACTCACTTTCGCCCGAAACCACCGAAGAGATGGAAGGGTTTATTCACCCTACAAGCATTGAAGGGATTTTGGAAAAAGTGACGCTTGGATTCATTATTCGTGATTTCTCAGAATCTGGTTTGCACAAAAAAGAGGATTATTTACGAAGCATTTTGAATAAGGTCCTCGAAAATCACCCTAATTCACGCGCTGATTTTGAGGTAATTGAGCAGTATCGAAACATGAAAGAAGTACTTATCCAATTTCCTCGGGTAAGCGAATATGCTATGGAGGCTATCCAACGTAGCGGATTAACGCCTTTGCGCCGCAGTATTCGGGGCGGCACCGATGGTTCCCGTTTATCGTTTATGGGGTTGCCGTGTCCTAATATTTTCGCCGGGGAACACGCCTTTCATTCCAAACTTGAATGGGTGTCGGTTCAAGACATGCTAAAAGCCGTCGAAGTCATTGTGAACCTGTCTCAAGTCTGGGAAGAAAAGAGTTAAAATACCTTTCCTCCGAAGGGCTGTCCCGTGCGGGCAATGGTTTCAAAGGCGGTTTGATGATGAAGTATAAAGGCGACAAAACGTCGGAAAAGGTTTTTTCCAGAAATAACTTTAAAATTAGCTGTTATATATTCAAATTTAATCGTGTTCATGGTCTTATTTAAGTTGATGAATGTAGTGCAAAGTTCGGAATAATATAATCATTGGCCAAATAGTGAATTGGAATAGTGCAATTTTTGAAAATAGAAATGCCAATAAAGGGTAAAAGTTGTTGAGTGAGTACAGTAAGTTCTTGAAAAAACTATAGGCTATTTTAACCTAAAATGGCAATTTTTTGATAATTAAAATGTTAATTTAAGATAAATAATTGCTATGTATTTACAAGCAGGCTCCCTACATATCTTCTACGAAAAAGGCTTTCTACGTCAAATAAAACAAAACGATACGGAAGTAATTCGGATGATTTATTTTGCCCTGCGCGACCATAATTGGGGGACGCTTGATCGGAGAATTGAAAATGAAGTAATTGAGAGTTACGAAAATCATTTTTCTATTTCCTATACTTGTTTGAATATAATTGAGCATCAGGAGGTGTTTGGTGAGGATACAAACCACGACGGCGCGGAAGCGATTTTTGAGTGGAGAGTAAAGATTACGGGGGACAGAGATGGAAAAATAACGTTCGAAATTCAGGGAAAAGCAGTGCAGGACGTTCGCCGAAATCGAGCCGGTTTTTGTATTCTTCATCCCATAGAAGGAGTCGCTACGCAACCCATAACCATCATTCACGATGCCGACTCCGACACGGAAACATACTTTCCTCGATATATTGCTGCCAATGATCCTTTCCTGAATATCCGTGCAATGCGCTGGCAGACAGCCAGCGGGGGAGTGTATCAGCTTGATTTTGAGGGAGATATTTTTCAAACGGAAGACCAGCGTAACTGGGGCGATGCCTCTTACAAAACGTTTTGCACGCCTTTGTCGCTACCGTTTCCCGTTCAACTTTATAAAGGAGATAGCGTTTGGCAGCGGGTTATGTTGAGTGTGCTTTCTGCTTCCGCAACGACTCTTATTTCTGATAAAGGGAAGGTTGAAAGTAAAGAGCCAAAGTCGTTTGCGTTGGGCATTGCCGCATCCGTAGAAACTGAAACCCTGCCTGAAAAGGCCATAGATTTGCTGAAATCATTGAATTTGAGCCATTACCGAATCGACTTAAATCCTTCTTTAGACAATTGGATTACAGATTTCTCCAATCATTGTGAAAATGCAGCTTTGCTGAATCTGCCATTAGAAATTGCGTTGTCGTTAGACAATGAATATGAAAAACAACTGGCCGATTTTATAGGGGTATGTCAGCAAAATAGATTCAGAATAGTCAACCTGCTTTTGTTTTCAAACCATAGTTTGACCACTCCGCAGGAATTGATCGATCAAATTCCTCATTTGAAATCCCAACTTCCGAATGTAAAAATCGGCATAGGGACCAACTATAATTTTACCGAACTCAATCGTAATCGTTTTGAGGCAGGGGACACCGATTTTATCACTTTCTCCTATCATCCGCAAGTACACGCCTTCGACGATTTGTCGCTCATTGAAAATACGGAAACACTGCGTTATCAAGTGGAAAGTGCCGAAAAATTGTACCAAAAACCCGTTCACGTATCTTTTATTACTCTTCGCCAACGCGCTAACCCTTACGCAACCAATGCTGCGAATTTTTCAGTACCCATTGATAGACAGGCTGACGGTCGTCAAAAAACAGAATTCGGAGCTACATGGTTGAATGGCGTTTTAGAATATCTGGCTACAACGAATGTGGCCTCTGTTACCATCTTTCGTACGGTAGGGGAGTTAGGATTACTATCTTTGGTAGGAGAACCTTATCCCATTTTTGAGTGCCTGCGACATTAATTTTTATTTTTTCTTCTTTTGCCGCAAGTTTTTTTCAGGACTTACATCTAAACCTTTAAATCGGAAACCGTTTGGAAGAAAAGCAGCTTCTTCAAGGCTTACAGGCACGCCAAGAATCGGCGTTTAAGTATTTAGTTAATACCTATCAAACTAAGGTATATAACACCGTATTGGCCATTGTTCAGAATCCTGAAGAGGCTGAGGATGTGGCGCAGGAGGTATTTATGGAGGTGTATGAATCCATTGAGAAGTTTAGAGGCGATGCCAAAGTCAGTTCTTGGGTGTATCGAATTGCAACCACTAAAGCCTTGGAAGCGTATAGGAAGAGAAAAACGCAAAAACGATGGGGAGGTTTTTTGAGCAGTTTATTTGGGGAAAATGACGAAGTAATACATCACCCTGTTGATTTTGTTCATCCCGGTGTTGTACTCGAAAACAGAGAAAGGAGCACGATTTTGTTCAAAGCCATTGGAAAACTCGCTGATAATCAGAAAATAGCCTTTACGCTCCATCATGTCGAAGGACTGAGCTATCATGAAATTACGGAAGTGATGCAGTTGTCTCTGTCGTCAGTTGAATCTCTTTTGTTTAGAGCCAAATCCAATTTAAGGACCTTGTTAAAAGACTATTACGCAAAAGAAGTCAATTGAAATAACAGCATCGGCAATCATAAAACCATAAAAACGAAGAGACTATGGAAAAGCACTACAACAATGAGGAAGCGATTGAACGGACGCTTCAATCGCTGGAAGGCATCCAACCGGCCGAGCCGAATCCATTTTTTTATACCCGTCTACAGGCTCGGATGGAACAAAAGTTTGTAAAAAAAACGGGATGGCAATGGCGACCAATCTATGTGTATGCAGCACTGGGGTTGGTTTTATTACTGAATTTTGCGACGATTTACACGCTTACCCACACCCCCACTAAAAATACATCTACTGTAGACAGTTTTGCCAATGAGTATGGATTGAATTCCGTCAGCAGCTTAGATACAAATTAATCAAGATTATGAACAATTTCTTCCAAAACCGATACGTATGGCTCGTGATTTTGGGGTTGTTAGTGTTCAACCTCGGGTTGCTGGGTTGGATTTGGTTTTCACCCCAAAATCGCCCTCGTGAAGGAGGGAATCCCGCGAGTTTTTTAGAAAAGAAGTTGAATTTTACTAAAGAACAAAAAGAGCAATTCCGTTTACTGAGAGAGGACCATCACAAGAAAACCCAAGCCATTCGAGATAGTGTCAGACAGATGAAAAGGCAGTTTTTTGAGCAATTGGGAAAACCAATGTCCGAATCTGATGTTGAAAGAGTAACTGCTGATATTGCTAAAAAAATGGCGCGGGTTGACAAAATTACCTTTCAACATTTTAGAGAAGTACGTCAACTATGTACTCCTGCACAGCAGCAAAAATTCGATGAAGTCATTGACGAAATGTTAGAACGCTTGGCCGCCAGTGCAGAAGGCAGGGGAAGACCACCGCGAGGAGCAGGTCCACCTCAACATAGCGGACCGTCACAGGAACGCCTGCCGCAGGAAGGCTCCAAACCAAAAGGGAATTTGCAGTCACAAAGAACTCGGCAACATCCTGATTCTCATCGACAGGGAGACTTTCCCCCAGAACAAAGACCTACTCATGACGGTCCGCCACCGCATAACGGCCCCCCCCACGATGGACCGCAGCCTTTTGATGGACCGCCGCCGAGAAGGGGAATGCCTCCACCTGATGGCCCGCCACGCGGAGGCCCGCCACCACATCGCAACCCGCCGCGCGAGAATCCTCCTCCAGTAGATTCTATTAAGAGAAGCTATTAAACAAAAAATAAAATCTCGGTATGCAGGGAATTGTTTTCTCCTTTCTGCACACCGAGATTTTTATTTGTTCGCTATTGCCCGTGTACTCACGGAAACTTTTCAGAAACTAAGCTGATTGCAGGACTTTCCGACTCCGTAACCAATCCGGACGGGTCGTGTGAACCTTCGCACCCAGTTCGTTAAGGATAGAATACAAGCCGAAATAAGTACGGTTGATGTAAAGACCATCTTTAGAACCGCGTGCTACTTTTGAATTTCGAATTTCTTCGACTTTGGCCAATTTATCCGCAAAGGCATAGACCGAGTCAAAGTAGGTATGGTCACCAAAATCAAATTCATCTACGGCAAACGGTTTTCCAAGCATCAGAATCATCTGTCTGAATAAATCAGAAAAGAGGGCTTTTTCGCGCGGGGCATCTTCTTTCACTAAGAATTCCAGGTTATAGAAAATCTTTTCAATCAAAGCTTCGTCGTCAATCGTATCGGGATTGATGAGTGTAAAATAATTTTCGTAGAAATAATCGGGAATGACTTTCACACAGCCAAAATCAATTACTCCCATTGTTCCATCGCTGCGCATCAGGAAATTGCCCGGGTGCGGGTCGGCATGAACTTGGCGCAGGTGATGCACTTGGTGGTCATAAAAATCCCAAAGCAATTGCCCGATTTGATTACGAACCTCCTGCGAAGGATTGGTGAGTAAAAAATCCTTTAAGTGCATTCCTTCCAACCAATCCATAGTTAGAATACGTTTGGAAGAAAGCTCCGGGTAGTATTTTGGAAAAATCAGGTCTTCGATGTGCTTGCAAGCCTCTGAGATTTCAATCGAACGACGCAGTTCAAGGTCATAATCGGTTTCTTCCAGAAGTTTGGTTTCCACTTCTTCGGTGTAGCGTTCTACGTCTTTTTCGTTGAGTCCAAACAGCGTTACGGCCATGGGTTTTACCATTTTGAGGTCCGAACTGATACTTTCAGCTACGCCGGGGTATTGCACTTTTACGGCCAAGTGTTTTCCGTCTTTCCACGCTTCGTGCACTTGTCCGATAGAAGCCGCATTAGCCGCATTGATGTCAAATTTGTCGTATAATTCGTGCGGTGCTTTGCCGAAATACCCCCGAAACGTCTTCACTACCAATGGCCCGGATAACGGCGGGGCCGAATATTGAGACATTTGAAATTTGTCCACGTAAGCACGGGGCAATACGCTTCGGTCCATGCTCAACATTTGAGCAACTTTGAGTGCCGAACCTTTCAATTCACTCAATGACTCATACACATCCGTGGCGTTGTCTTGGTGAAGCTCGTCGCGCGTTGTGCTGGGGTCAATGATCTTTTTGACGTTGTATTTCAGGTAATTACCGCCAATTTTGGCACCTGTTTTCAAAAACTGAGTAGCGCGGGCTACTTTGGAGGTGGGGATTTTATCTTGAGATTTCATTTATCAGACGTAAAGTATGGAGTAATCAGTATAGAGTAGTGAGCAGTAATCCTTTCTCAATACTCTATACCTGTTACTCACTACTTATTTATTTTGATACACAAATTTTGCTAAGTCAAACACGGTATCTACGATTGATCGACCCATAAGGTCGAAGCCTGTGTTGACTGTTTTTTCGATGGCTGTGTCGGTCAATTCAAAATTGCGACTGGTGTCTTTTACCCAAAAATCCAGAATGTACAGTGTGTTGATCCAAAGAGCATCCGGATAACGATTAGATACATAAGGACGCGGAATGATTTCCTGACTTTCCCGGCCTTCATACAATAAATCGTGGGCAAATGTGAGAAATGCCTCTTTGAAAGGGCGGATTTCCTGTGGATTTTTGGCAGCTATCGGTTGGGGTAATTTGCGGTAACTGTACGTCACAAAACTGCGGTTGGATTTCAAAACTTCTGCCCAAGTGTAATAAAACGCCAGCAGCTTTTCGCGAACCGAGTAACCTAAGTAAGTTGGGTCATTTTCGGCAGTCGTGCGTGCCTGTTGGAAAAATGATACCCATAAATCCATTTCTATGGCCTCAAACGAGGTATAAAACTCGTACAATTCTGCCTCAGCCATTTTGAGTTTTTTGGCAAAAGAGTAGAAAGAGGCAGGAGCTTTGCCATTGTCGAGGACGTATTCGACGTATGTTTTTCGGATTTTCTCGATTTTTTCCATTAGTCAATGAATTATCTGTTATCAGTTGAACTGTTATTCGTTATAGGTCTCATTCAGTGTTTCCGTCAATCACCCATGAAATGTTAAAACACCTTATTTACAGAATAACAGAACATAAACACAACGAACTATGCTGAAAAAAGGTTTGGAGAAATAGTCGAATTTATGACTGTCTGCCATTTTTAACGGACTTAGTTTGAATCCTAAAAGAACGTTGTACTGAAGCTGCTGTCCCTGAATTTAAGGCCAACGTCTCTTCAATGACCGAAAATCAAAATAAATTTGCTTTAAAGTGCGGTGAAAAGTAGAAAAATCTAATTTTTTGACCAATATGAGTAGCTTTTGCAGAAAAAAAGTCGTACTTTTGCAGCCGTTTTTCAATTATATCTTTCACATTTTAATCTGAGGTTACAATCATGTATTTAACATCGGAAGTAAAAAAAGACTTGTTCAAAAAATATGGCAAGTCGGAAAGCGATACCGGTTCATCTGAATCACAAATCGCTTTATTTACCCACCGTATCAACTACCTAACCGAGCACTTGAAGTTGCACAAACATGACAGTGCTACTCGTCTTGGTCTTTTGAAACTGGTAGGAAAGCGCAGAAGATTGCTGAATTATCTCCAAAAGAATGATATCAGTCGTTATCGTGCCATCATCGCGGAACTGAATATCAGAAAGTAAAGCGATACTTAAACAGGGAATTCCAAGTCTTGGGATTCCCTGTTTGTCATTTTTCTTCTCTCAGTAAGTAAATTATTTTTTTTTGCGGTTTTATAAAAAGAGCCTGTGTCATTAGCGGAAGAGCAGGTACAAAGCGGTTTTTTAATTCTTCTTTCATGTTTAACATCATCACGAAAACCATCACCCTCCCCGATGGTCGTATCATTACAATCGAAACAGGCAAATTAGCCAGACAAGCCAACGGCGCAGTAGTAGTGCGTATGGGTAACACCATGTTGTTGGCAACGGTTGTTTCTAATCCCGAAGCAAGACCTGGCACTGATTTTTTGCCACTTTCGGTTGATTACCAAGAAAAATTTGCTTCTGCCGGACGTATTCCCGGAAGCTTTCAGAAACGCGAAGGGCGGCTTTCTGACCACGAAGTACTGGTGAGCCGTTTGGTTGACCGTGCTTTACGCCCCATGTTTCCCGACGATTTTTACGCGGATACTCAAGTAAACGTATTTTTGATTTCGGCAGATGCTGAAGTCTTGCCGGATGCATTAGCGGCTTTGGCAGCTTCATCGGCATTGATGATTACGGATATCCCTTTCAACGGACCCATTTCTGAAGTTCGGGTAGCTAAAATCAACGGTGAATACATCATCAATCCTCCCACTTCACAACTCAAATTAGCTACACTTGACCTCATCGTTGCGGCGTCTGAAAAAGACATTTGCATGGTGGAAGGTGAAATGAGCGAAGCCTCTGAAGAAGAGATGATTGAGGCCATTAAACTGGCGCACGAAGTCATTAAATTGCAGTGTGCAGCTCAAAAAGAATTTGAAGCAGAAGCAGGCAAAACTGAAAAACGTGCTTTTGAATACATTGTACACGACGAAGAACTTCGTCAGCAGGTACGCGAAGCTTGCTACGATAAAATTTACGCCGTAGCGCGGGTAGGCAGCGCCAACAAGCAAGTTCGTAAAGATGGCTTTAAGGCGGTAATTACCGAATTTTTGGCGGAATATAAAGCAGCAAACCCAGATACCTACGACGCAAAAGTAGGGCTTATCAAGCGTTACTACCACGATTTTGAGTGGGAAGCATCGCGTCGTTTAGTATTGGATGAGCGTAGCCGCTTGGACGGACGTGCTCTTGACCAAATTCGTCCGATCATGTGCGAGGTAGATTTCTTACCTGCACCGCACGGCTCGGCTTTGTTTACCCGTGGTGAAACTCAATCACTCACTACGGTGACGTTGGGAACGAAGATGGACGAACAAATCATTGATACTACCATGTATTATGGGTATAGTCGCTTCATGTTGCACTATAACTTCCCCGGCTTCTCGACGGGTGAGGTAAAACCGAATCGTGGAGTTGGTCGTCGTGAAGTAGGACACGGGAATTTGGCGCACCGTTCTTTGAAAAAAGTGTTGCCTCCCGATGACGAAAACCCTTACACAATTCGTATTGTATCGGATATTTTGGAATCAAACGGTTCCTCTTCCATGGCTACGGTGTGCGCAGGTACATTGGCACTGATGGATGCAGGGATTAAGATCAAAGCGCCCGTTGCAGGCATTGCGATGGGATTGATTACTGACGAGGCAGGAAAATACGCCGTATTGTCTGACATCTTAGGGGATGAAGATCACTTGGGTGACATGGATTTTAAGGTAACTGGTACCGAAAAAGGAATTACCGCTTGCCAAATGGACCTTAAAGTAAATGGACTTTCGTACGAAGTGCTGGCTGAAGCCTTGGATCAGGCGCGTCGGGGTCGTTTGCATATTTTGGGGGAAATGAAGAAAGCCATTACCGAAGTAAGGGAAGAACTCAAACCTCAGGCACCGCGTGCGGTAGTGATTCAGATTGCGCAAGACCAAATTGGTGGCGTAATCGGGCCAGGTGGTAAAGTGGTTCAGGAAATTCAACGCGTATCCGGTGCAACGGTGACCATTGAAGAGCGCGATAACATGGGGTATGTGAGCATCTTCTCTGCAAACGCAGACAGCATGAACATTGCCGTAAAACGTATCAAAGGCATCGTCGCGATTCCTGAAGTGGGAGACGTTTACCCGGGAATTGTAAAGACAATCCAACCTTTTGGTGCTTTTGTTGAATTCATGCCGGGCAAAGATGGACTTTTGCACATTTCCGAGATTTCATGGGAACGTCTCGAAAGCATGGACGGTGTTTTGCAGGTAGGTGAAGAGGTACAGGTGAAGCTGGTTGAGCACGATAAAAAGACGGGTAAGTTTAGACTTTCACGTAAAGTATTGTTGCCTAAACCAGAAGGATTTGTAGAAAGACCGCCTCGTGAAGACCGTGGCGACCGTAATGATCGTGGCGGAGATAGGGGTGGCGATCGCCGTCGGGATGACAGTCGAAGACCCCGATAAGTATATTTTAGGTTTTTTAACTTAAATAAAAAATAACAATCAACTTTTGATTCGCTTTTTTCGTTATACACAAAGAAAGCACCAAAGTAAAGATAAATGAGACAGCTTAAAATCAGTAAGCAGATAACCAACCGTGAAAGCCAATCTCTTGACAAGTATTTGCAGGAAATTGGTAAGGTGGACTTGCTAACACCCGACGAGGAAGTAACTTTGGCGCAGCGAATTCGGGAAGGCGATCAACAAGCCTTGGAAAGATTGACCAAAGCTAACCTTCGTTTTGTGGTATCCGTTGCTAAACAATACCAAAACCAAGGGCTTTCGCTCGGCGACCTTATCAATGAAGGAAATTTAGGACTCATCAAAGCAGCTCAACGCTTTGACGAAACCCGTGGTTTTAAATTCATTTCTTATGCCGTTTGGTGGATTCGTCAATCCATCTTACAAGCATTGGCAGAACAATCTCGTATCGTGCGCCTGCCATTGAACCGGGTAGGTTCGTTGAACAAAATATCAAAAACGTTTTCTGACCTCGAACAAAAATTCGAGCGTGAGCCGTCACCCGAAGAATTAGCCGAAGTATTGGATATTTCTGCTAACGAAGTGGTTGACACACTCAAAATTTCAGGTCGTCACGTTTCGATGGATGCACCGTTTGTGCAGGGAGAAGAAAACAGTCTGTTGGATGTTCTCGAAAACGACATGGAAGAAAAGCCCGACCAAGGGCTGATCAACGATTCGCTTCGTAAAGAAGTAGCTCGGGCGCTTTCTACGCTTACCCAACGGGAGTCTGATGTGATTGCCTTGTACTTCGGATTGAATGGAGAACACCCCATGACCCTCGAAGAAATCGGCGAGAAATTCAACCTGACTCGCGAACGTGTACGCCAAATCAAAGAAAAAGCCATTCGTCGCTTGCGTCATACCTCACGCAGCAAAGCGTTGAAGACGTATCTTGGATAAATCGTCGGAATGACAAAACAATAGAAAGAGACTGTCTCAAAAGGGCAGTCTCTTTTTCGTTTTTATTGATGATTTTATGTAAATCCATTTTTTATTCTTAGATTTACATAAAAACCGTTTAGGAAATGATAACAAGAACTTTAGCTTCTCGTCTGTTGGAGCTTCTTACTAAATTTCCTATACTATCGCTTACCGGCCCGAGGCAATCGGGAAAAACGACACTGCTGCGTCAACTTTTGCCCAATTAACGCTACGTGTCTTTAGAGAATCCCGATGAGTTGGATTTTGCTCTTTCAGACCCCCGCCGCTTTTTGGATACCTATGCTGGGCAGGTCATTTTTGATGAAGTACAACGCGCTCCAAAGTTGTTCAACTATTTACAACAGCGCGTAGATGAATCTCGACAGATGGGACAATATGTGCTGTCGGGCTCGCAGAATTTTCTATTGATGAAAGGCATTACGCAAAGTTTGGCAGGTCGAGTTGCTATTTTTCGATTGTTTCCCTTTTCATTCGGAGAGTTACAAGCCGTTGATTTATTGGCGACTACTCCGGAACGGGCAATGTTTACGGGTTTTTATCCGCCTATTTTTGACCGAGGGTTGCATCCTTCGGATTTTTACGCTAATTATTTTGAAACTTATGTGCAGCGAGACGTTCGAGAGCTTCAGGCCGTGCAAAATCTCACGCTTTTTCGGACCTTTGTTCGGTTAGCGGCAGGGCGGGTTGGGCAACCGGTGAATTACCAAAAATTGGCTTCTGATGCAGGAATATCCTCCGCAACTTCCCGTGAGTGGTTGAGTATTTTGGAAACGAGTCATTTGGCGTTTATGCTGCCACCCTATTATAAGAACTTTATTGAAAACTCAGTAAAAGTGGTTCAAGCCATACTAAGTAGTTGATTTACTTGCTCTTGTGTCAGATTTTGTTGTTTTATAAAATCTTGAAACAAAATAAAATTTGCTAAAATTTTCAAT
>NZ_JAIXST010000012.1 GCF_027484545.1 Runella sp.
AGAAACCCTCTCATTTTCTAAAAAATTAGAAAATCACATTGGGGCTATCAAATTCTATTTATGCTACCATAATTTGAATCATGCAATGGGGCTCTCAGCACCATAATTGAAGCACTACCGTTTTTTGTTTTAATTTTTAAAGACCCTCCCTAAGTGGGTCGGACCGTCGCACGGAGGGGTTGGGACGGTCCGCCGCGCGGTGGGGTTATTACCACAATTGACTCGGATACTTCCCATCTTCATGCAGCTTTTTCAAAGCTGCATGCACCGTGGGTTTATCTTCAGGATAGGTAACTCCAAACCACTCCGACGCATTCGGAATGACTTTGAGCTTGCCGAGGCCGCTTTTGATGAGGTGCGTAGCTACGACGGGGATGTAAAACTCCGCTTTAGGAGCATTGTAGTTATGGCGAGCGTAGTCGGTAAAGAGTTCCTGCGTAATTGGAAAAATGGAAGGTTTGAAACCCCAAAAATTCATCGAAACGGGGGTTTCGGGGCTCAATTCGGTCAATCCGTCGCTTTCTTCAAAGTAGATTTTGCCGTCTTGGGGGAAAATTTTGGTGCGCTCGGTCACTACATCCAAATACCCTTCGTCGTTCACTTCACACACACCCCGCGACACGGTTCCGTTTTCCGACAAGGTCTTTTTTACTTGGTACGCTATCAACGTATGTTCACTATCGTTAGTGCTGGTATTGAGAAAATCAGCCACAAGTTCAAAGGCTTCCAAGCCGTAAAAATCGTCGGCATTGATGATGGCAAAAGGCGTTTGAGTTTGTTCCCACCCGCACAACATCGCGTGTCCCGTTCCCCAGGGCTTGGCACGCTCTACTTGGCCGAGTTCTTCGGGCACGTAGCTCTGAAAGCCCTGAATAGCGTAATCGTAGTCAATTTTACCTTTCAGTTTGGGGCCGAACACTTCTTCAAAATCATTGCGAAGTTCTTCCCGAATGATGAATACGACTTTGCCAAAACCAGCCCGAATGGCATCGTAAAGTGAATAATCAATGATGGTTTCGCCGTTGGGCCCAAATTGGTCGAGTTGTTTGATTCCGCCGTAGCGACTGCCCATGCCGGCAGCAAGAATTAAGAGGGTGGGTTTCATTGAGTTGAATTATGGTTACTACATTTACTTTATTGCCTGATGCGTACTCAACGTTAGGCTGTACAAATGTATAAAAAAAGTCTTCCTCGAAGACTCCTCTATTGATTTACCTGAACTATTAAAGCCTAAAATATTCTTTTACTAAAGAAATTTTATACCATCCCAAAAGCAAACGCCGGGCAAATCTCATTTGCCCGGCGTTCTAAAAGAATTAAATCAGTCTTTTAACTGCTAATTGCTTCCGTACAATTGATTGAACAACAGCTTAAACGTTCCCTGCGACTGCGCACGGAAGGTAATTTCAGGACCTACTACGGTCAATTTACCAGCTCCAATCGGCGCTTCAAAAGCAGTGATACCATCCTGCAAATAGGTTTGTCCCCACGCCCATCCACTGCGAAGCGGCTTGTTGGTCGAGAACCATACGAGGGGTTTCACCTGTCCTTTGGCAATGGCATCAGGGGCTAATTTGAACACCGGGCTGGAATCAAAATAAACGTCAGTTTGCGAAGCCATTCCCCACGTAGCGGTTTGCGTAGAATCAAGCGTTACGCGCAAAATACTGCCCGGAATGTAGTATTTCTCAGCAGGCAATGGACGCTCGGTTCCCGCATTGGTCATTTCGACGAGAGCATTACGAACGGGAAGTCCTAAATGATAGGCCAAGTTAGCACTGCTTCCGATGGTTACCACCTTGCCGCCTTCTTCTAAAAATTTCTTGATTTGCGGAATGGATTTCGTCGCCGTAATTCGTCCCAACGAAGGGCGGAAATTATCAGGAATTTCTTCCACTTTAGGCTCTCTTAAAAATCCTCCATACTCACCTACCGGACGACCGGTACCTACGGCGGGAATTGCCCGCGTTACAAAAATTATAACATCGTATTTTTTCTTCAAATCGCCTGCGTCAATCGCCTGTGAATAAATCACTTCTATGGGGAAATGATATTGTTCCATCAACAAACGCACCCAACCCGAGGGCATTGAGCCACCGTAGGTATCCCACAATGCAATACGCATAGGAGCTACCTTTGTCATGGCTCCCATCGGTTTTTTAGCTACGCCCAAGGCTTCCAGTCCCAAGTCTTTAGCTGATTTTTCCAACAACGATTTGGCTTTGGCAGAAGCAGGCACATAAAACGCTCCCGCTTCTGAACTACCGCTTCCCTGTGGCAAACGGAACACCGGAATACCGGCACCTAATAAATCATTGACGGCGATAAACGAGTTATTGGCACGACCGCTCAACGTATAACCGGCAGGAGCCGCGGCGTCAATTTTACCAACGGGGCTTTGTAAGTCACCATAAGGGATACGCTCAAAAGGGCCGTCAAATGCATTGATAACTCGGTCAAACTGTACGCCCATTTGATACGCCAATGTCCAGCCGGCTGCATCGTACGGACGCGTTGGAGGGCCGCCAGGGTATGGAAAATCGTTAGGGTGATCTTGTGGCTCAAACATATCCAACACGTGCGGACGGAACGACTGCGCCGTTTTAACAATGTACGAACCGGCAGGATATTTTTTACCTTCTACCGTAAATTCAGCCGTAGCTTTGTGAATCAAAATCCCCGTACGAACTAAGGCATTGACAAATTTCACCGCAGTCGCAAAATCAGGTTGATTGGCCGAAATGATGTAGCCACGCGCGTCGCGCCCGGCAGGGTCTTTGAGTACTGCATCATAATATTTTTGTGCAATGCCGTCCCCCAATCCGAAAGGGTTGTTGGCAGCACTGTTCGAATCCGGTTTAGCCGAGCGGTCATTGTTACGAGCTTGTGTAATGGCCTCCGAGCGTTTGGGAGAAAGCGTCCAATAATCTTTGCTGCCGCGCTCAATGGAGTTTTTGCCCATGATATAAATGTTGTACAACAACTCATCGTGGTGACGAGCGGCGTAGTCCAACACCGCATAGTTACAAGACACCGAGTAATCAATGGATTGTTTAAAATACCATTTTTGGGGCAACACCGGAAAAGGTGTATTTCCGTTCGGAATCAAACGATTAGGCACTACCGGAACGGTTTCAGGAGTAGGTCCGCCAATGATTTCGGTCAAGAGTCCGATTTGGTTGTGGAAGTGGGTCGTAGTACGCAAACCACCATTGTACCAAGTGGAAAACACCGAGCCGCCCAAACGGGTGAAACCGGGTTTTTCTTCGGCAATCAGGCGATTAATCATCGCCGCACCCAAGGCATCAATTCCCGTAATCATCAATGGATGGAATACGTAGTTGAACGGATCGCGGTACGGTGGCCCTGCCAATACCGACCCGGCCGGGCCGCGTTGGTGGTGGTTGTACATGACTTGCGGAATCCAATCTACAAACAACTGACGACCCACATTTTGAGTCTCTTTCAATTGCAGCATGAAGAAATCGCGGTTGTTGTCGTGACCGGCATATTTCTGATACAAACGCGGCAAGTTATCCAATGACCGTTTTTCAGGTGTTGGATTGCGCATGTACCAGTTGGCTACCAACTCCTGTCCGTCGGGGTTGATGTGGGTAAAGAGAATGACCACATTGTCCAAAATCCGCATGACTTCGGCATCTTTGCGGGTAGTAAACTGATAAGCGGTTTCAATGAGCTGCATCCACGCCACCGTTTCGTTGGAGTGAATACCACCGTCGATCCATACCACGGCTTTGCCTTCTTCGGCCATGGCTTTGGCTTGGGCATCGGTCAAACCTTCAGCACGGGCAAGTTTGGTGGAGATTTCCTGAAAACGCGCCAGTTTTTTGTGATTCTCCGGCGATGTGATAATCATCATCGGTTGGTCACGACCTTCTTCGGTCTTGCCGATAGTGACCAGTTTAACCCGATCGGAAGTGGCCAATTTCTTGAAATACGCTTCCGTTTGGGTAAACGTAGCCAGCATGTAGTCATCGCCGATGTTGAACCCAAAATGTTCTTTGGGAGAAGGAATTTGTGCCCATGCCATGTTGCACAAAAGTAAGAGGATAAAGAGAGGGAGTAGTTTTCTCATTCAGGTTTCAGTTTGTTGTTACGGGAGTTGACGTATTATCTAATTTACCGCACAAAGTAAAAAGAAAATGGGGAAAATCGAATGCTTTCAGAGGCATTTGGAGGGGTTTTGATGATAAATAGGGATTATTTTGCGATAAAAACAGCGTTGTTCTCTCCTTTTTAATGCGTATCCAACCAGTCTTTTACTGCAAGTTGATATGTATTCAGCTGTTCAATAAACTCCTGTCTGTCATCGGGTCGTTGCAAAGATGACGTTTCTAAAGCTTCTTGCAATTTTAGGATGTTCGGTCGAAATACTTTGCTGCTGTCTTTAAATTGTTTATCCAATACACGGCATACGACACCCGTATTCAGAAATGTCAAATCACCTTCATACCTGAATGATTTTTTAAGAACTTCTTGAAGTTCAGTGGTTATTGCAGGAATCGTGTTATTGATAGGTTCGATGAAGCGTTCAGGATGTTCGATTTTATTATCATCCAAAAAAACATACACCCAATAGAAATCATAATAACCATAAGGCCCATTTTTCTCCAAAATTCGTATCAATTCACCTTCCCAATCATTATGCGCCTTTATTTTGGTAAATGCTGCCAAACGCACTCGCTCATCTTCATCCAGTGAGAATTTTAAGAGTTCCTTTATGGATGTTTCGCCATTAATGGTATTCGTAGCATTTTTGAAATACACTTCAGATTTATCTGTTTCTTTTTGGGGAATGGATATACCCAACGTCATTACTATTTTGGGTGCCATCACAATTAACAACCCTGCTATCCAACCCATGACTAAAGGGATTTTATACAGATTAGGGGAAAGTGCTTCATGCCATTCAGAATTTAATAAGATGGCATAAGGCACCAGCATCAATAAGGGCAACCAAGTCGCACCAAAATACACCGGCAAAGACAACAAACGCACGAACCCTGTTGATTGATCCGTATGAAGTTCCGTACTGAGCATCAAACATAAAACAACACCCGCTACCATGCCCAACCAAAGTATGCCAACTAAGGCATTTCGCAAGAATACGGAATTGGAAATCCAATTAAAACCACCCTTTGTTGCGATATTTATCGTTAAAATTAAACTGCTCATAACATAAGCCGCCAATAAAGCAAAAGCAATCATACCCCAGCCAACAAGCCGCTCACCCGCAACATTCACTTTTTGGAGATTGAAAATCGTTAGTGCAATATACGTTAAGGCTGTTAGTCCAAATAATAGATTGCCGAACATTGCGTTATGGATTGGATAGTAGAAATCTGTTGGAACATCGTTGTAGCCACTGTGTTAGCCCTGGTTCAAAATTCGATTCACTTCACTTTCTGATAGTCCTGTCAACTTCGAGAGCACCGCTACCGAAAACCCTTCTGAATATCCTTTCTTTATCACTTCAATGGCTTTTGAAACTTCCCCTTCCATCTTACCTTCCTCAAAAGCAGTATCCAACGAGTTTTTTAAATCCCGGTAATACTTCAAACTGTCCTCGTAAGACAGCAATTCCTTGTTCGGGTCTTCTCCAAACTGCATCTTAAATCGCGCACCGAACCGTCCGAAGTCAGTAAAAGGATTGACGTATCTTTCTCTCATCTCGCTCATTTTCTTATGATTACCTAACAAAGATATAGTTTTTTCGGCTTGGATATTGTGGGCTAAACTATAATCGGTGCCGCTCGGCACTTACCGTGTTACAAACACTTCTGTTTATCTGCGTGCGCAGTCTCCCGTTGGAAGACTACGGCACAATGTGAGTTTTTTTTGATTAAACGAAAAATGATAGCCATAGTTTCCAAATTCACAGCACTTTCATTTCAATTTAGCACTTTGGTTCGTAAAAGTACCAAAGTTTCAAGTTGCACGAAATCCAACATTTATAGAATATAATATCTTATGCCCACATTATTCATTATCAATTATTTATTCCTATATTCTTCATCAATTTCTGACTCATTTATATTCATTTGAATTTCTTTACGTTGGAATTGTTCTCGTCTTTTCATATACTCATAAAAAGTTATTTCATCTATTAGTTTTATCCCTTGAACTTCCCCACGATTTTGGGCTTTATTCCTTAATTCTTCAACCTTTAAAACACTTTCTGTTTTCATTCCTTGTTTCAATTTCTCAACTGTATAATTGCTTATAACGATATAATTTGTTTCGTATGACAAATCATAGTCATGCCCGTATCCGCTACAATTACCAACCATTTGAAATACTTCTATTTTCTCTATTGACAAATTAGACGTAAAAAATACATCTTTTTTTGATAATTCGTTGTATTTATTACGATTTAAAAACAGTTCGCTGTCTTTTTCAATTTGTTTTGGTGTAATTTCAAATTTTGTTTTTTAAGAGTGAACCATTTTAAAAAAATCGTTTTCTGAAATCACCTCTATATCAAGACTTTTTTGAATATATTGTTCTGCCTTTTGCAATTTTGTAGACTTATAACCGTCTCCATATTGTTTAAAATCATAGTTTCCTACGACTAAATAGTTTGTTTTTTGAGTTAAACTATCTGGTTTTATAAACCCTCCTGAATTAACAACCATTTGCATTGCATCAACACGGCTTAAATTTGATAACGCTCCTGTAAAAACAATGTATTTTTCATAAAATGGGTGTTCGTCATTAAATTCTGCTGTTTGTGGCAAAATATTGTCATATAATATTTTATGACTCCAATTAGATTTACGTTCTGATTTACCAGAAAATGGAAGATAATCGTTATCAAATAGTTTACCTGGTCTAAAATTTAATTTAGTTGTTAATTCTTGTATTGAAGTAACTTGTTCGTCTTTGCAAAGATTGACAATTATTTTCCCTGCTGCAATTGCATCATTTAAAGCGTCATGATGCTCAATATCTATATTATAATGTTTACAAACTGTTGGTAATTGGTAGTTTATTAATCCTTTTAAAATTCGTTTTGACAGTTGCATTGAACAATGATATGTCGTTTTTGGAAAAGGAATATTAAAATATTGCAAGGTATGTCTTAAAGCACTTAAATCAAATGAGGCATTATGAGCTACAATTTCTTTGTTTTCAAAATATTGCAGAATTTTACTCCAATATTCATCAAATGTTGGTTTATCTTTAACTTTTTCTGGTTTTATTCCGTGAATTGAAATATGTAAATTTTCAAAATAATTTGGTGTAGGTTTTACCAATAAAGAAAGTTTGTCAACAATTTCTCCATCTTCAAATACTACAATTCCAATTTGGCAAATACTTGTATGTTTATAATTTGCCGTTTCAAAATCTAATGCTACGAAATTCATATTCATTATTTTTATATTGTTTTCGATTTTATCTTTTTTAACTTTTATTTCTCTCAATTAGTTACGAATATTTTGCTTTATCAAACATATAAAAAGTAATTTAGAATCCTAAATTTATGAGAGATAAATACAAATAACATTTTAGCCCACATAAATTATGATAAGGTAACAAATTCCAATTCAAAATCGCGTTCCAAAGCATGGGTGCGTCGTGTTAATTGAGATAACGTCGGCGAGGGCTGGGCGCCCCCGTTCTGAACCTCGCCGACGTTTTGTTTTCTACCGCAACGCGTTCCAATTCAGAATCGCGTTCCAAAGCATGGGTGCGTCGTGGTGGTTGAGGTAGCGGTGAAGCGGGTCAAACGTGAAGGCGACCACTTGTCCTTTGCCTACGGGTACGTTGAAAATACCGCCGTGGCCAATAATGGTCTGCTCGTTGCGCACCATACCCGACATCACGTACGGCGGCTCGGGTTTGGGCGTTGCCGGCTTGGCGTCTTTTACTTCTTTTTTATCGGGCATCCCCATCACAAGGCCCTTGTATTCTTCTTCTTCTTTGAGCGGTTTGGTACCGTACTGCATCAGCATCATGTCGCGGTCGCGTTTTTCGGTTTGGAGCAGTGCGCCCTGACCTTTGAACACGTGAAAAACTTCGGGATAACCGTACATGATCGGGTGGTTACGGTTGCGGGCTTTCACCTGCACGATCGAACCCGGATGAAACAGCGTGGCGGATTCGTAGCGCTTCAACTCACGCACAATGCCGAGGTCGGACATGATGCTCGAAGAATTGTCCAGCGTAATCAATACGCCACCGGCATCTACAAATTTCTTCAACTCGGCCACTCCCTCAAAACCCGGGCCTCCCGTCATGTCGTCGGTGGCATCGGGCGCTCCGTGGGCGGGAAATTCGGCGGTTTTGGTGTAGGGCATCGGGCCAAACTTGGTATCCACTTCGTGCAGGAAATTGGCCCCTGTACCACCCACGCGCGGCACTAAAATTACGTCAAACTGCGCCCCCAGGTTGCCTTTTTTGAGGTGATCTTTGTGGATGGACGTATAAGGAATACCGCGTTGTTCAAAGGTATAACGGGACCAACCCTCGTCCTGCGTTTGATACCACGTATGGTAAATTGCCACGCGGGGCAGACTTACTTCGTGCTGCTTCACGGTGGGGAGCGTTTTAGTGGGTATCAAATCAAAACCAAATTTTGCCGCTATCTGCTTGGCCTGGTCAGCGGTGATGCCCGTAAACACCACTGCCCCCTGCGCCAACGTGTCTTTTCGGCCTTCGAGAGTGGTTTTGGCATCCAAAACGATGGTTTTAGCGTTCGCATTTTGGGATTTTATCCAATAAGCCGCCGATAAAACCGTATTTTGCGCTTTGTAATTGAGTACGTAGTGACTGCCCTCCCCCTCTGCTTTACCCTCAAATTTGGCATCGGTGGTGAGTATTTTGAGGTCGGCAAGGTCGTATTTGAGGGTGTCTTGCTGCGTTACGGTCACACCGTTGAGGTACTGCAGCGTCCACGCGATGGCGTCGTACGGAGGGAACTTGGCTTCTTTGGGGTAGTTTTGTTTGGTCAACAGCGACACCGCCAAATTGCGATACGGTTGGTTCAGTACCACCACGTAATCTCCCTGATTTTTGCCCGATTCGGCCTTGTGGACTTCGATCCCCTGCATCCGCAACTGATTCACCAAATAAGCAGCCATAGCAGGGTCGCGTTGGTCTTTGCCGATCACAAACGCCTTGGGCGTTTCTTTGGCAGCTTTGTTGAGGTTATTGAAGCTCTTTGTGTAAAAATTCTTCAATAACAATTTACTGTTGGCCGCGGCGTAACCCAACGACGCCAACACCCCCGCCTGCATGTAGTTGATGTTATTTCGGAACGACCAATACACTTTTTCGGTGGCAGGATATGGACGATACCACTCGCGGCTCGTAACGTTGTCGCCCGCATATTTGGCATTGGCCAAGTCACGCATGAAGGTATTGGCCCCTGCGTTGCCGTAGGTTTCGTAAAAACGTCCTACAGAATTATGGTTGTTGGCTACCCAAATCCCGTAGCCCGGGTACCAACCATCGTAAAACGCCCAATTGAATACGCCGGGTAAGCCTTGTGCCGCCAACGTAGTCATGTCGTGATCGGCCATGATTTGCCATTCGCCGATAGCTACGGGGTCCACGGCCTCGCTGTACGGCCCCGTTCCCGTCGAAATATATAACAACGGTACTGACTCGTGCAGGTCGAGCATGACGGTTGGATGCCAGTCGAAATACGCTTTAAAAATACTTTTCGTAATGGCTTGCGACACTTGCAGTCCGTCGCGGTTGTTGTCGTGGTACACATATTTGCCCCAATACGGTGGTGAGGCAGGCATTCCGTCCTCAAAATTGGTGCGTTTTTTGGTGTAACGGTTGTACCAATCTACCATTTTATCCCAACCATCAGGTTCAGATACGGGGTTAATAATGACTATCAGGTTGTCCCGAATGGCCTTGATTTCTTCGGCTTGACCGGTTACAAGTCGGTACGCCAATTCCATAAGCATTTCGGGGGAGCCGGTTTCCGAGGCGTGCATTCCGCCATTCAGGAAATACACCACTTTGCTGTCGCCCACAATTTTTTGTACATCGGCGGGGCTCACTTTGCGCGGATCGGCGAGGAGAGCCAGTTGTTTTTTGTAATGGTCGAGTCGCTTAATGGTGGCCGCATTGGCGATGACCGCCATTTGGATGGAGCGATTTTCTTCGGTCGTCCCAATTTGCTCCGTCACAATGTTGGGCGACGTTTGCGCCAATTGTTTAAAATACCCATAAATATCCGCCGTATGGTGCAATGTCCCGGGCGCACCGACGATTTGGCCAAACTGTTTCAAAGGCGAGGGAATCTTAGGGTCGGTGACCAAATCCAACACCGACGAGGGTAAAAATCTGGGGTCGGTGGTAAATTCCTTTATTTTTTGATTGTAAGACTCGTCGATCTGCTGCGCCTGAAGCGAAGCCGCCGAGCCTAAAAAGCACAAAATAGCGAACGATTTTCGTAGATTTCTGAAGTGCATAGGTGTTAGGTTGAGATAAGAAAAAGAGCTGTGAAGAAAACATCTTTAAAGATGGCACTATATACTTTTTATACCAAACGACATCAAAATTTAATTTTCGCTTTTCAGATTCAAACATGTTAAATGCTTCTATTTACACGCGGACGGTCGTAGCCTTCTTCTTTCCCGCAGATGAGCGCAGATTAAAATACAGCGCAGATTTTCGCAGAATCAGCGCTTTAAAATCACCGATATCTGCGGCTACGGTTTAAAATCCCCGACATATGCGACCGTCCGCGGCTGCGGGTAAAAAATATCTGCGCTATTCCTTCATTGTTCCAAAGCAAAATTTGCCTCCAAAGCCATAGAAACCAATTCACTATTCTTACCTATTTTTGGACTCTAAACAACTTCATCCATGTTCAAAAAAATCACTACAGCCCTACTCCTTACAGCCTCTGCCGCTTTAGCTCAATCTAACATCTACTTTGCAACTCAGCCATCGCTTAGCCCCGACGCCAAAACCGTCGTCTTTGCTTACGAATCCGACCTCTGGAAAACGGATTTAAGTTCGGGCCTCACCACACGTCTTACAGCCATGCAGGGAAGCGAATCCAATCCACGCATTTCTCCGGATGGAAAATGGATTGCGTTCAGCGGAACCGAAAACAATAACCCCGACGTCTATCTCATGCCGCTCGAAGGGGGTAGCATTCGCCAACTCACCTACCACAGCACCTACGATTTTGTGGAAGCTTGGTCGTGGGATTCGCAAACAATTTATTTTGAATCCGGTACTCAAAACGGAGGGACTACTTTTACCCTTTCCATCAAAGGCGGCACGCCCAAGCGCGTATTCAAGCATTATTTCAACCGTATCCACAACGTCGCTGAAAGCCCTTCGGGTGAGTTGTTTTTCAATGATACTTGGGAAAGCGACAACCAAGCGATGCGAAAAGGCTACAAAGGAGATTTTAACCCGGATATACAATCGTATAATCCTAAAACCAAAGCCTATAAGAGCTATACGAACTATCGAGGCAAAGACATGTGGGCAACCGTTGACCGAAACGGTACTATTTATTTTGTGTCGGATGAAGCCAACGGAGAATACAACTTGTATACCTTCATCAACGGTCAAAAAACGGCTTTAACGTCTTTTAAAGAATCCATCAAACGTCCGCAGGTAAGCGCTGACGGTCGCAAAGTGGTATTTGAAAAAGACTACCAACCGTGGGTGTATGACGTTGCGTCCAAAGTGGCCGAGCCAATCAAACTCAACATAGTACGCAATTTTACGCTGTCCAAATGGCAGGATTTTAAGGTAAGCGGTAACATCTCCACCTTTGACGTAGCCGCCGACAATAAAAAAATGGCCTTTATTTCTCGTGGCGAATTATTTGTTTCTGACGTAGAAGGGAAGTTTATCAAACAACTGAAAACCACGCCAAATGAGCGCGTAATGGAAGTTAGATGGCTCGCCGATACCATGACACTGTTGATTGGCCAAACGGTAGGCGGATATCAAAACTGGTTTACAATCAAGGCCGATGGAAAAGGAACCCTTAAACAATTGACCAACGACAGCCAATCCAATCGTCAAATCGTCTTCAACAAAGACCGAAGTTTGGGTGTTTACCTCAGTGGGCGCAACGAAGTCAAAACAATGGATCTCAAAACGTTTGAAAGCAAAACCATTGTAAAAGAGGAACTTTGGGGCTTTTACAATGACTCGCCCCATTTCTCTCCGAATGGCGAATACGTATTATTTACCGCTTACCGTGACTTTGAGAGAGACCTTTTCCTGCATCATCTCAAGAAAAATGAAACCATTAACCTGACCAATACGGGCATTTCCGAATCAGAGCCCGTTTGGTCACCCGACAGCAAATACATTTATTTTACCTCCGACCGCAATAACCCAAATTACCCTTTCGGCTCTCGAAAAAAGAAGCTCTACCGCTTGGCGCTAACCAAAATCGACGACCCGTATCGTATCGAAAAATTTGACGATTTGTTCAAACCTGCAGAGAAAAAAAGGGATGCTGCCACGGATAAAAAAGAAGATGATAAGGGAAAGAAGAAAGGCAAAAAAGAGGAAAAACCAAAGGAAGAAAAACCAAAAAAGGAAGAGAAACCGATTGAACTGGATTTGGCAGATATTTGGGAGCGCATCGAGCAAGTAGGGCCGAATTTCGGGCAACAAAGCGCCCCGTTTGTCATTC
This sequence comes from Runella sp., assembly GCF_027484545.1. Lineage (GTDB taxonomy): Bacteria > Bacteroidota > Bacteroidia > Cytophagales > Spirosomataceae > Runella. The sequence continues at coordinate 12,659 of NZ_JAIXST010000012.1, forward strand.
AAAAAGAGACCAAAACCTACGTTTATTACACCTCCGACCATCAGGAGGGCAACAACAAACTGTGGCGGACCGTCTATGAACCTTTTCAAAAGACCAAAACCGAAAAGGCTGATGATTCTGGGGATTATGAAATCGTACAAGCCGGTGATAAATATTATGTTTTGACCGACGGGAAAATCAAAAAACTCAATTTTGAAAGCAACAAAGCCGAAGAGATTGAAATCAACAATTATACTTTTCGCCGCAGTTTGGAGGATGAGTTCCGTCAGATGTATTACGAAGCATGGGCGGGAGTTGAAGAGAATTTTTACAATGAAACCTTCCACGGGGCGGATTGGAAAGGCCTGCGCGACCGCTACGCCAAATTCCTTCCCTACCTCAATCGTCGGGAAGATTTCCGAACACTTTTTAACGATATGCTGGGCGAGCTCAATGCCTCTCACTTAGGGTTTTATTCCAACGGAAAAGAAGAAGATGTGTTTTACAAATCGCAGACAATGGAAACGGGCATCCTGTTTGACAATCAGCGTGCTTACGTGGTTGAACGCGTTATAAAACGGAGCGCAGCCGATAAACATGGCAAAAAAATCTTAGCAGGAGATTTGCTGACACACGTCAACGGAGAAGCAGTGGATACGCTCCAAAATCGTGATTTTTATTTTACCAAGCCTTCCAATGACAGTGAGTTAGAATTGACGTTTCGTCGAAAAGGTGCCGACACGGCTTACACCGTAAGGGTGCATCCGCAGGGGTCACTTTCGGGCAATTTTTACGATGAATGGATGGATTGGAACCAAAGATACATAGACGATAAATCAAAAAATCGCATCGCCTACGTCCACATGAAAGACATGGGCACGGGACAGTTCGATAAATTTGTACAGGATATGACCCGCGATTGGTACAAAAAAGACGCGCTGATTTTTGATTTACGCTACAACACCGGCGGTAATGTGCACGATTTGGTCTTAAACTTTTTAGCCCAAAAACCTTATTTGCAATGGAAATACCGCGAAGGAGCACTGACCCCGCAGCCCAATTTCGGGGTCGCTGCCAAACCGATTGTATTGCTGATCAACGAGCAATCCCTGTCTGACGCTGAGATGACCGCTACAGGTTTTAAGGCACTCAAGCTCGGCAAAATCATCGGAACGGAAACCTACCGCTGGATTATTTTTACGTCGGGCAAAGGGCTTGTGGACGGCTCATTCTATCGCCTACCTTCGTGGGGATGCTATACATTGGATGGGAAAAACATTGAAAAAGAAGGTACTGCACCCGATATTTACGTCAAACAAACGTTCGTTGACCGACTGAACGACAAAGACCCGCAACTTGAACGCGCCATCGAAGAGATTTTGAAAGACCTCAAATAGAATTGTCTTATCTTTGATGCCCCAATTTAATCGGAAATCGGAAATCGGAAATCGGAAATCGGAAATCGGAAATCGGAAATCGGAAATCGGAAATCGGAAATCGGAAATCGGAAATCAGAAATCAGAA
>NZ_JAIXST010000308.1 GCF_027484545.1 Runella sp.
ACTTTTTTGCCAATATTGGCAACTACAAAGACAAATTAGAGTCTTTGATAAATACAAATTTCCAAAAACTCAATCCAGCCCCTACTGGATTGCAAACCTCTTTAGTTTGAGTATAAATGCAGTAGTATTTAATATTGAGGGACAAGGGGAAAGTATTATTGCTCCAGTAGCTTCAGCATATGAATGGCCTGAAGTTGATTTTTTTGCGTCAAAAAGCTCTTTTGAAATAAGTGCAAATATTCAAACAGTTAAGACCTTGGATTCTAATAAAAACTTAGATTTCAGTTGGTATTATGAGCGAGGAATGATGTTAAGAAAAAAGCATATGATTTGGGGGTCTCAAAGACATTATGAGAAAAATGACGAAATTGGAGAATTTAAGTTTTACGGGTATGGCACTTCTCGTCGTATGTCTCATTCAAACATTACAGAGAATAGTCAAGAAAATAACATAGCCCCTATCTTCCAAGACAATTTTGAACTAACCAACGCAGAAGAATGGCTTCTGCAATTAGATTATGCAGCTAAAAGCAATGTTCCTAATGCTCAAACTGTATTAGAGAAATTAAAGATGGTTTTAGCAAGCGGCCTGTTACCTGATGTAAAAGCTATTGATCTTAAATCCGAATTAGATCCTAATACCAACAGCATCAAAAACTACGCCTTGTTTGATACGGACTATGGTAAGGTACGTTTGAAAGAGTTAGGATACGGCTATCAAGCAACAATGGCTTGGGTGGTAGATTTAGCAAAAAAACTTTTTGAACGTTATCCAAAATTAGACAATCCGCTCACAGGGGCTGCCATTGTATTGGTCGATGAAATTGATTTACACCTGCATCCCGATTGGCAACGCAAAATCATTAGCCATCTGAGCGGTATTTTTCCAAATGTTCAGTTTATCGTTACAGCACACAGCCCCTTAATCGTGCAGTCGGCAGAGAATGTAAATCTGATTATTTTGGAAAAAGGAGAAGACAACCAAACCCACATTCGACAGGAATTTGGGACGTTTAGAGGATGGACCATCGAAGAGATTTTACAGGATTTGATGGGGCTTGGTGATAAAACTTTGTCAGACACCTATTTGAACCTTCTTCATCAATTTGAAGACGGACTTGATAGTGGAGATTATAAGAAAGCCAAAGCAGCTTATGATGCACTTTTGCAGCTTCTCCACCCCAACAGCAGCCAACGAAAACTTCTCAAATTGCAGTTGGGAGCCATTGCCCCTACCACCTTATGATTAGATTACAAGACTTACCTTGTCCGGCTGAATTGACGGAGGAAGTAGTGGCCCATTTAACCGAAAAATTTCAGAAAACGGGCAATAGCGTTTGGAAAAAGGAATTCATTGCCAAACAATTGTTAGCCCTGTCAAACGGAAAATGTTGCTTTTCCGAGTGTAAACTACAGGAAGAAGGCAAATATCCTGAAGCTGAAGTGGAACACTTTGCCCCAAAATCGTTATATCCTGAGGAAGTAGTCAAATGGGAAAATCTATTGCCCATAAGCAGTGCCTGCAACAAGGCCAAAGGTGACTACGATACTAAAATAGAGCCAATCATCAATCCACGTTATGAAGATCCAAAAGACCATTTTTACTTTCAAGGGTATCGTTTCAGGCCCAAAACAGAAAAAGGAAGTTAAGCATTGATATCCTCAACCTGAATGATCGAATTTTGTGGGTCAATAAACGATTTGATATTAGCGATAAGGCTGTTGAAAGGTTAGAAGAAATCAGCACCAAAATCAAAGAATATGACCAAAGCCCTTTAAAATCCATCCCCAAGCGTAATTCAATCATTCGACAGTTACGTAATCTTTTTTACGAGGGTACACCCAAAGCGGAATACAGCTCAGTAGTAGCTTCTTATCTCCTCAATGACAATGATTTTCAGGTTATAAAAGGCCTAATGCAGAAAAATAGCTTGTGGGACGAGGAGTTTGAAATCTTAGAAAATGAATTGCGATTTTGTGCTTTGGAAGTCCGATAACGCAAATCATAGTCAGATTTCTCTGTTTTGTCGCAAATAAAAGAACCATTTGCCAATAAAATGCTCAAAAAGTGTATTTTTGAGTACTAAATATACTTCATCAATGAGAAAAATTCTACTTTACACAGCAGCATGTCTGCTGGGCACTTACGTGAGTTTTGCCCAAAAGAAAGCAAAAAAGCCCGCTGTCGAGACCCCGGCGGTGGTAAAAAAGCCCCTCACCCACGACGTTTACGATTTTTGGAAGGACATTCCCGAACGAGTCATCAGCAACAATGGAGTTTGGTTTGGGTATGCCCTCAATCCACAGGAAGGCAATGGAAAAGTAGTGTTTCATAACCTCAACACCCAGCAGGTGGATTCAGTGGCTCGTGGTGAAGGTCTGAAACTGAGCACCGACTCTGAATTTGCCATGTTTAAAATCAAACCGCAACTCAGCGTAACAAAGGCCGCCAAACGTGCCAAAAAGAAACGTGACGAAATGCCCAAAGACTCGTTGGGAATTTATGCGCTTTCCACCAAACAACTGCTTAAAGTTCCTACCGTTCAGTCTTTCAAAATAGGAGAAAAAGGAGGTGATTGGGTTGCTTACTTAGGCGAAAGTGCCAAGGTGAAGGCCGATACTACCAAAAAAGGACCAAGTAAACGCCCCAAAAGAGAGTCGGAAGAAAATGGGTATCGCTTAGTGGTACGTCAATTGAAAAACGGTACCGAAAAAGTCTTTCCTTTCGTAACGGAATACGAAGTTTCTAAAAATGGAAAACGATTGGCTTTTGCCTCGACGGGCGCTGATTCTACCAAGACAGGCGTTTACGTATTTGAACCCGCAAGCAATCAACTGACTTTGATTCATGCCGGTCTTCCCAAACATAAATTCAAGAAATTGTCATTTGATGATAACGGTGACCAACTCGCTTTCGTAGCCGATTTGGATACTAATGCTAAGGTTCAAATTCGTTTGCCGAAATTATTTTACTGGAAAACCGGCGATGCCGTAGCTACACGTTTAGCCGACGAAACTACACAACCGGCCGCGCAGGGATGGCTCATCAGCAGCGAATACACGCCTAAGTTTTCAAAAGACGGCTCTAAATTGTTTTTTGGCACCAATCCCAAACCTATTGTTCAGGACACGACCCTTCTCCCCGAAGAGATTGTCAACGTAGAAGTGTGGAATTGGCAGGATACAAAACTCCAACCTCAGCAAAAAGTATCTCTGGAGAGAGACCGAAAAAAATCTTATTTGGCACTGGTGAATTTGAGTGATAAAAAACTGGTGCAATTAGGCAGCGAACTCATCCCAGATGCCGACTTGGTAAATGAAGGCAACGGTGAGTTTATCGTAGGGCATTCTGACGTACGTTATTCCAATCAACACTGGGATTGGAATTCTAAAGAGGATACCTATGTCATCAGTACGAAAGACGGTTCCAAGCAAATGATCAAAGAAAAAATACAGGGTAACGTGCGCGTGTCGCCCGAAGGCAAGTACTTGTATTGGTTTTCCAATCCGGACACTTCGTGGTTTGCGCATGATTTGGCTGCCAACAAAACGGTTCAGTTAACAACTAACAAAGCCGTAAAATATGCAGACGAAGAAGATGACCATCCTGACTTCCCAAATGCATACGGAGCAGCAGGCTGGAGCAAAGGCGACCAATCCATCCTGATTTATGACCGTTACGACATTTGGCAAATTGACCCCTCCAATCCGGGCAATGCCAAAAAATTGACCAATGGACGCGCTTCTAAATTAGTTTCCCGGTACGTGCGTACAGATTTGGAAGAAAGGAATATTGATTTGTCAAAACCAATGTTGGTGAGTACCGTCAACGAAACGACGAAGCAGGAAGGGTATTCTCAATTAAACCCTATTACGCAGCAACTTACAAAGTTGTACGAAGGAGATTTCAGCGTGGGTAATTTTGTTTTGAAAGCAAAAAATGCCGAGCGTTATTTATTCACCAAACAAACCTTCAAAGATTATCCGGATTGGTACGCGACTGATGGAAGCTTTAAAACTGTTACGAAGGTAACGGAAGCTAATCCGCAACAGGCCAATTATTTATGGGGCTCAGTGGAACGTGTCAGCTGGCGCGCCGGTGATGGCACACCATTGCAGGGGCTATTGTACAAACCCGAAAATTTTGACCCGACCAAGAAATACCCGATGATGACGTATTTCTACGAAAAAAACTCGGATAATGTACACACGCATTATGCTCCCCGTCCCATTCGTTCTTACATCAACTTCTCTTATTTTACCAGCAATGACTACTTGGTTTTTGTCCCTGATATTGTTTACAAAAACGGCTATCCGGGCCAAAGTGCCTACAATTGCATTGTTCCGGGTGTGTTGAGTATGATTGACAAAGGGTTTGTGGATAAAGACAAAATCGGAATTTCAGGACACAGTTGGGGTGGTTACCAAACGGCTTATTTAGTGACGCAGACCAACCTGTTCAAAGCGGCCGAAGCCGGTGCTCCCGTAGCTAACATGACCAGTGCATACGGCGGTATTCGTTGGGAATCAGGCAATTCTCGTCAAGCGCAGTATGAGCGTACTCAAACCCGTATTGGGGGAACCTTATGGGAAAAACCGATGCAGTACATCGAAAATTCGCCGCTTTTCCACGCTCCAAAAATCCAAACGCCCGTATTGATGATGCACAACGACGACGACGGCGCTGTGCCTTGGTATCAGGGAATTGAGTTCTATATGGCACTCAAACGGTTAGATAAACCGGTGTGGATGCTCAACTACAACGGCGAAAAACATGGCTTGACCAAACGTCAGAACATGAAAGATTTTGCCGTACGTCTGTACCAATATTTTGACCATTATCTCAAAGATGCTCCTGCTCCCTCCTGGATGACTGAAGGGTTGCCTATGATGGAAAAAGGAATCAATCAACACCTTTCACCTGCCGCAGTAAGCGAGACTTCAAAGGCAGGAGGCAGTAAGTTGGGTGGAGGGAAATAAATTTAGATATGGAAGCATAATAGGAAAGGCGGCCCGAAGGTCGCCTTTCCTATTAAAACGAATGCGGATGATAGGTGTTTTCAACACTGCCATCATTGTATAAATCAATGACAGCGTAGCCGGGAGGTGTTTGAAGATAGTAGTATTTCTGCGCTGAGTTTTTATATCCCTCTTCCCACCAAAATCCGCTCAAAGCTCCGTTGCAATAATATGGGAGATTATTGTAAACCACTCGGTCCACCAAATGAATATGACCACTGATGCAGGTTTTGATTTTGTCTTTGTGTTGGTAAAACAAATTGACCAAATACTTAAAATCGGTGTGCATTCCCCCGCCGTCCAGATGCGTACAAGCCGCCAGCAAGGGATAGTGGCTCATGACTAAAACGGGCGTATTGACGGCCAATTTTGCCAAATCTGCCTCCAACCACGCTCGCTGTTCATCGTCCAGTGAAACTGCATTTTTGTTGTTACTGTCCAGTACAATGAAATGCCAGCCTTTTTTGTCAAAACTGTAATAACGTTTCGGCATCTCTAACTGCCTGATTACAATTTTTTTTCCATACATTTCATCTTGCGGTGAAGGTGCTGCCCACCACGTATCATGGTTTCCGAGGCAGCTATGGATTTCATACTCTTTCAGAACGTCTCTTCCTTCTTTCCATATCTTCCATTGCTCCAGTACACGTTCGCGGGTGATATTTTGATAATTGGCCGCGTAAATCGTATCTCCGCCGTTCAGGAAAAAGTCAGGTCGGTGCTTCTTTATTTCATTGATACATTTTTTGAACCGATTAGGCGCATCGTGTTCGGGGCGAATGTGCACATCTGTAATATGGGCAACGCGCAACACTCTCTTTTTGCTTTCCGATGCTTGATCGGAAGGCAGCACCGCAGCCGACAAGCCAATTTTTTGCAATGCTTCTCTACGCTTCATCTTAACGTCCAATGGCTACTTTACGAAGAATAGAGTCAATCACAAATCGGGTAGTAATGCCGTCGGCTTCGGCTTCGTAGTTGAGCATGATGCGGTGATTGAACACATCGGGAGCTACTTCTTTTATGTCTTCGGGAAGTACGTAATCGCGTCCGTCCATATAAGCCAATGCTTTGGCAGCCAAATTGAGCTTAATCGTTCCGCGCGGCGACGCTCCGAATTGAATATAACGGGCTTCTTCTCGCAAGCCATATTCAAGTGGACGACGTGTAGCGAATACCAACTCAACGATGTAATTTTCCAGAGTTTCTGAGAGTGTAATTTGGTTGATTTCTCCTCTGATTTGAGCAATGTCTTCTTTACTGAGCACAGCTTTGGGTTGATAGTTATAATCCAAATTAGACATCCTTCGCATCACTTCCAATTCCTGGGATTTGGTAGGATAATCTACAAAAACCTTCATCATAAATCGGTCCAATTGCGCCTCAGGAAGTGGATACGTCCCTTCCTGTTCAACGGGGTTTTGGGTAGCCAACACAAAAAATGGGCGGTCGAGCCGAAACGTATCTTCCCCAATCGTAACTTGCTTTTCCTGCATTGCTTCCAGCAACGCCGATTGTACTTTGGCCGGAGAGCGATTGACCTCATCCGCCAAAATCATATTGGCAAAAATCGGCCCTTTTTTTACTTCGTAGTCACCCAATTTAGGCTTATAAATCATGGTCCCGACTATATCGGCAGGGAGCAAATCGGGAGTAAATTGTATGCGTTGAAAGTCAAGATTGAGTACGTGGGCAAGGGTATTTACGGTAAGGGTTTTGGCCAAACCCGGCACCCCTTCCAACAAAATATGCCCTCCGGTAAAAAGCCCTACCAACAGACGATTGATGAGGGTTTCCTGCCCCACCACCACCTTACTCATTTCTTCAAATACGGTTTGAATCTTCTTTTGTGACATCTTTACAGCCGCTATTTATTCTAAATCGAAAAACGTAAAGTTAGGGATTACCGCTTTTTAAGCATCATTTTTAGGCTTTTTTCTGTTCCATAATATCAGTGAAGTTGTTTTAATATTCAAAATAACCGTAAAGGACACTAAGAATTCAGCCAAGTTCAGCTTCTACTCCATAGTAAGGCAAGTAGTAACGTAGGGTTTTTTATTTTAAAAAGTAGAGACGAAGCAGCGGTCAATGGAGAATACTCAACGAAACAATAAACTCTAATCGCTGGGCAGGGCATTTTGATAAAAACTTGGGATGAGCTACATTTGTAAATTTTACGACCAAGCAAAAACCCAATGAAAGTAACCCATCCCGAAAAAAAACGGATAACCGTTCCAAAGACCAAGTTAGAGAATACTTCCAAGAATTACAAAAGAACTTGCC
>NZ_JAIXST010000186.1 GCF_027484545.1 Runella sp.
GGCTGGTCAGAAAGTCGCTATCCTTTTCCAAATTGGACAAGTGGCACAACTTGGCGATTGGTTGGTGCTTTTGGCAATTCAACTTGGAGAGGCAGCATTACATTTGATACACCGCCCAAATTTTATCTTACCTTCATAGTGATATACTCTACCGTACCCTTGCAACAAACCCATATCATTCACAGGTCCTGATAGAATTTTCCGAGTATTACTATTATCACCCCTAAGTTTTACTGTTACAATATTGCCAACCCGTTCTCCATTTTTAAATTCTGCGTCATACAAGTATTTTTCAGGAAATTCTGCGGCATACAAGTATTTTTCAGGGGAGTATACAGGATAAGTTTTTCGATAAACTATAACTTCCTTTCCTTCAAGCTTACCATCTACAAATGGTCCTCGGTATAGTTCTTGTTTAGTTATGTTTATCACAACCCCATCTATTTGTTTCTTTTTTACAAATTTTCCAAAGAAGATATAATCTCCTTCTTGGAGTACACTATAGCCATTTCTGCAATTGCCTTTAAGACATTTTCTTTGAGCAAAGGAGTTAGACAGTAAGAAAAGACACAAACACAAAATAGAAAGGATACGAACCTGCGAGACATTTTTCATGGTTACAATTGTTTAAAATTTCAAGCAATATTTTTTACAAACCTTGCCCAATATGGGCTTATCTATCCCAAACCCGCTCCCCTGCCTATCTTACTAAATCCAAAGTGTGCATTATCGACTGCAATGCCACTAACAAGAAGACTGAATCAGAGTCACTTAGCTACCGACTCGTTTGCTTAAGTAGGGTGTTCCCTCTGTAAGTCACGCTCCGCCTTGCAAATACTTAAATCCCTCAGGCGTACCCTGTGTAGCCTGCAATCTGACCCACGCAGCTCCCTACTCCCGACGGCTCCAGCGTCTGCAACCTCTCAACTGAAAAGCAGAACTCGCACAAGCCCAGCGATGAACGGGATGCCAGACTATTTATTGGACGCAATGTCACCATATTACTTTAACTTGATAATCAATTGTTTGTCGTATGGTGGTATTGCCGTGCATCAAATAATACATTGGTAGCACAAGTATCCTGAAACCCAAGGTTCATTGCAAGAAAAATCTAATAATTTTATCAAGCGGTAATTATGAAGATCAAAAGTGGAATATTGAGGGACTGCTCCGCTACTTTTTCGGGGTGGATAAAAGCTATTCAGAGTAAATTCTGTAAATATTAAGTGGATTCTGGAGAAGACAAACAGCCACAACAGAACCCACTTGGAATCCATAGTTCCTACAACCCATAAGCCGTCTCTTCCACAATATAATCCACCACACGGCTCAAATCTTTGGTGGATTCCCAGACGGCCAACTGACGATCGGCACCGGTACCCATTTCCAAAATTTTATGGATGTATTCTATTTCTTTACGACTGCCGAGTTCGTCAATGACATCGTCCACAAAATCAAGGAGTTCTTGGGCTAACTGGTAAAATGGCACCTCTTCTTGTTTACCAAAGTCAATGAGTTTTCCCTGAATGCCATAACGTGCAGCTCGCCATTTATTTTCATTGACCAGCACCTTCCGATAGTGGCGATAGTCCATGTTTTTAGCCATGAGTTTATAAATCTTCACGACCAATGCCTGCATCAAAGCAGCCAGACAGATGGTTTCGTCCATCCGCATCGGAATATCGCAAATGCGAAACTCAATTGTATTGTAGAAGGGATGCAAACGAATATCCCACCAAATTTTTTTACCATTGTCAATACAGCCCGTTTTGACCAGCAAATTGATGTACTCATCGTAGGCGTGGGCTGTTTCAAAATATTCGGGAATACCGGTGCGCGGAAATTTGTCAAACACCTTGGAACGATATGATTTAAAGCCCGTATTACGTCCACACCAAAAAGGCGAATTGGTGCTGACGGCGTAGATGTGCGGCAAAAAATAACTCAACGAATTAAGTAATTTCATGCCTGTCTCTCGGTCGGGTATGCCTACGTGTACGTGGAGACCAAAGATGAGGTTTCCCCGTGCTACATCGCGCATTTCGTCAATAAGCTTGTCGTAGCGCTCGTTGGGTGTGATAAGTTGGTCTTGCCAGTCTGAGAATGGGTGCGTACCTGCGGCGGCAATTCTAAGATTTTGATCGGCAGCAAGGCCAATAATCATCTTACGCAGGTAGGTAATTTCGTCCCTTGCTTCGTGGATGTTGGTACAAATATTGGTTCCCACTTCCACTACTGCTTGGTGCATTTCGGCAGTGACTCGCTCTTTAAGGATGATTTTACCATCCTCTACAATCCTTGACATGTGAGAGCGAAGGGCACGGGTTTCGGGGTCTATGGTTTGGAATTCTTCCTCGATTCCGATGGTAAATTTATGCATGTGTTTTGCTGGTTTACAGTCTACGGTTTACAGTTTACGGTAGGATTTATGGTATGTTGCACTAACCGTAAACTGTAAATGTGTAAACTTATTTCTTTTTCGGTGCTTTTTTCGCAGGCTCTTCCGCTTTGGCTTTGGGATCCGCTTTTTTAGGTTTTTCTTCCGATTCCGTTTGCTCTACGTCTCCTTTGACTAAGTTGGTGATGGGCAAATTCATCGCCGATGTGCGTACAAAACTTCCCCAGGTCAGGTTGGTTTTTCCGTCTTTGTGGGCTTTGGCTTTTTCGATGGCCATTTTAGCCGCGTTTTCTACAATCCAATCAAAGTTTTCCTGCCCAACTGAATGAATATCAGCATCGGGAGCGGGGTTGCAGAAGTCAATCGCGTAAGGAATACCGTCGTGTACGGCAAATTCTACTGTATTGAAATCGTAGCCTAATGCTTTGTTTAGACGCAAAACGTAATCGGTAATGGTTGCGATTAATTTTTTATGCGCCTCTCCCGTGGTTTTAGGCTGAGTTGCGTAGCGCAAATGATGCGGGTTGCGCGGCTCGTAAGGCATAATGTGCACGTATTTGCCACCTAGACAATAGCAACGGTAATAATCTTTAAAAGTAACCTCACTTTGAAGCAGCATTACCAATTGCTCGGTTTCAGAATGTTTCGTCCATAAATCGTCCATGTCATTGATTTTATAGACACTTTTCCAGCCTCCGCCGGCGTGCGGTTTCATGTAGGCAGGAAAGCCCACATAATCAAACATTTCGCCCCAAGCCATCGGCATTTTGAGGTTACGGAACGAGGTTTCGGATGTATCTGTGGGGCGTTCTTTGGATGGCATTAGTACCGTATTGGGAACAGGCACGCCTAATTTTACCGCCAACGCATTGTTGAAAAACTTTTCATCGGCACTCCACCAAAAAGGGTTATTGATAACGGCTGTACCGCAAAGCGCCGCGTTTTTGAGGTAAGCCCGATAAAATGGTACATCTTGTGAAATACGGTCAATAATAACGGCATAATCCGTAGCTTCTCCCTGTACCACACGGTCAATGAGTACCGATTCTGCAATTACGTCTTTGCCATCCAATTGGTTAACGCGCTCTACAAATGCCTGTGGGAACGTGTTTTCCATTCCGTGTAAAATTCCTACTTTTTTCATAATTATGTTTTAGCTCCCCACCCCCGATGGGGGAGTTTAATTGTTATTTTTAAGCCCCTATTGGGGGTGGGGGGCTTTTTATAATCCCATTTGCGATATGTATTCCGGAAACATTTGGCACCATAACGGCCAATCGTGTTTGTCCCAACCCCGAATATCAAGCCAATGATTAATGCCTTTTGCCTTTAAAATTTGCGACATCCGTACGTTGTCATTGAGACAAATATCCCATTCGGAGGTGCCCAATACGATTTTCATGTGGTTGTATTTCCAACTTTCCTCGTGTTGTATAAATTCAACGGGATTGTTGAAATAAACGTGATCGTCGCTGTGTCCTTCCATAAAACTTCGAATGTCAAAGGCTCCGCTCATGCTAAACAAATAAGCAACTTTATCAGGGTGTTTAAAGGAAAAATTAAGCGCGTGATAGCCGCCAAAACTGCATCCTGCCACGGCGACTTTGTCTACATTGGACTCGCGCCGAATGGACGGAACGAGTTCATCGTTCAGAAAACGGTCGTAGACGCTGTGATTATACGCCCGAACTCCCGGATGCAAATGCTTGGCATACCAGCTGTCTTTGTCAATGCTGTCGACCAGATACAGTTTAATTTTACCCGTTTCAACAAACCACCGTACCGAATCGGTCAGACCGAATTCTTTATTTTGATCAAAACGGCCCATGGAAGTAGGAAAGAGCAAAATAGGATAGCCCCAATGCCCAAGCACCAGCATTTCAATATCTCGCCCCAACGTCGGCGAATACCATCGTTGATAGATCTCTTTCAAGGTTGATAAAGTGTTAGATGAAGAAATAATTTATCGAAATATAGACAAAAAGTCATCATGTCAAGATTCTGAACAAAAAATTGTGTAAAACCGGTTTTCCGAATACCTTTGAAACCATTATGAAAAGTTAAAAGTTAGCAGATAAGAGGGAAATAATAAAGGCTTATCGTTTCTAACTATCCAACCAAAAATGACTCGTCTTAGTGTAAATATCAACAAAATAGCAACGCTGCGCAATTCGCGCGGGGGTAATAATCCAAACGTTCTTAAAACAGCCATTGACTGTGAAAATTTTGGTGCGCAGGGAATTACGGTGCATCCTCGCCCCGATGAACGACACATTCGCTATCAGGATGTGCTGGATTTAAAAGAAGTCATTACGACCGAGTTTAACATCGAAGGAAATCCTACCGAAAGCAAATTTATAGAATTGGTGCTCAAAGCCAAGCCGGCTCAGGTAACGCTTGTACCTGATGCATTGGGAGCCATTACTTCCAATTCTGGTTGGGATACGATTACCAATCGGGCGCGGTTGACCGATTTGGTGAACATTTTTAAAGCAGAAGGTATTCGGGTTTCGGTGTTTGTGGATCCGATCGAAAAAATGGTGGAAGGAGCAAAAATTTGTGGCGCCGACCGAGTGGAATTATATACGGAACCTTACGCGGAAAACTATTTTCAAGACCGTGAAAAAGCCGTTGCTCCTTATGTCAGCGCGGCTAAAGTAGCCCACGAAATAGGATTGGGATTGAATGCAGGGCACGATTTGAGTTTGGACAATTTACGTTATTTCAACCAACAGATTCCTCATTTAGACGAAGTCTCAATCGGTCATGCCTTGATTTGCGATGCGTTGTATCTTGGCCTTGAAAATACGATTCAAATGTATTTGAGAGAATTAGAATAGTTGGGGGTAGAATAAATTTGTTTTGGTCAGTTTGAATTATAAATCCGGACCGACTTTTGGAGCATTAACTGGATTTTAATGGCTAATTTTTCATTGACAAAGATAAAATCTATAAAATCGCGTAACAAAACCCGAACTTGAAACACTATGCCTAAGAAAAACATTTTCACTACTTCCGCTCCTTCTCCGATTGGGCCTTATTCACAGGCGGTTTTGGTGGGCGATTTACTTTTTGTATCAGGACAAATTCCGATTGACCCCGCTACGGGAGACTTAGTAACGGATAACATCGAACACGAAACACGCCAGGTAATGCTGAATATCGGAGCTATTTTGAAGGCTGCCGGTTTAAATTACCACAACATCATCAAAAGTAGCATCTTCTTGAAAGACATGAACAACTTCGCCAAAGTCAACGAGGTGTATGGGCATTTCTTTATAAGTCACTACCCAGCCCGTGAGACGGTTGAAGTTTCCCGCTTGCCAAAAGATGCGAATGTAGAGATTTCGGTGATTGCGGCGGTGAAGGATTAAATAAATTGGCAAGAAGCAAATGGGCGAAAGGCAAGTTGACAATAAGCAAAGGGCAAATTAATTCATTGCTAACTTGCCTTTTGCCAACTTGCCTTTTTTAAATTCGTTAGTTCAAAAATTCATAAATCCCGGCTACGCCTTGTCCACCTCCTACACAGGCCGTTACCATGCCGTATTTTTGGTTTTGACGACGCATTTCATTGAACAATTGCACCGACAAGCGAGCACCTGTGGAGCCGAGTGCATGTCCGAGGGCAATGGCACCGCCGTTGGGGTTCAGTTTTGTTACGTCTATATCCAACTCTTTGATAACAGCCAATGATTGGGCGGCAAAGGCTTCGTTGAGTTCGATTTGGTCAATGTCATTCAGTTGTAATCCTGCCTGTTTGAGAGCAATTGGAATGGCTGCTACTGGGCCGATACCCATGATCCGAGGTTCTACGCCTACGGAGGCATACGACATCATCCGAGCAATGGGTTTGAGATTCAATTCATTCACCATTCTCTCCGACATCACTACAACAAAAGCAGCTCCATCCGAAGTTTGCGAAGAATTTCCGGCGGTAACGCTGCCACCTGCAGCAAAAACGGGCTTAAGCCGACCAAGCGCCTCAACGGTAGTATCTGCACGCGGACCTTCGTCTTTGGTAACAATGTATTCTTTTGTTTTCTTTTTACCGGAATTGGCATCAAAAAACGTTTCTTTGACCGTGATCGGCACGATTTCTGCCTCAAATTTACCATCCTTTTGAGCAGCAAGGGCTTTTTGGTGCGATGCAAAGGCAAACGCATCCTGGTCTTCGCGCCTGATTTTAAATTGATTGGCAACCTGTTCGGCGGTTAAACCCATGCCTACGTAATAGTCTGCGTGCTCTTTGGCAATTTCGTAGTTCAAAGCTGTTTTCCAGCCCGTTGTGGGCACCATTG
This sequence comes from Runella sp., assembly GCF_027484545.1. Classification (GTDB taxonomy): domain Bacteria; phylum Bacteroidota; class Bacteroidia; order Cytophagales; family Spirosomataceae; genus Runella. The sequence goes on from NZ_JAIXST010000186.1 coordinate 6,700, forward strand.
ACATGGATTCCACTCCTCCTGCCACAATGCAGTCGGCAATGCCTGCGTGGATTTTGGCGGCTGCAATCGCAATGGCTTCCACGCCGGAGCCGCAATAGCGATTGATTGTAAAGCCGGGTACGCTTTTGGGTAATGATAAAAGGGCAATATAACGGGCAATCTGCATTCCCTGTTCTGCTTCCGGAACGGCATTCCCTACAATAAGGTCGTCCACCCGAGCGGGGTCTAATTGTGGAAGTTGGCCCATCAAATGCTTAATGACCTCTGCTCCCAGGTCGTCGGGACGCATAAAACGAAAAGTGCCTTTGGGTGCTTTTCCCACCGCTGTACGGTATCCTGCTACAATATATGCGTTCATGTGTTACGGTTATTTCTTCGTTTGAAAAGTTTGGATTATTGACTACAAAACAAACAATTTTTTTACAAAAAATACTCTGCAAGCATACCTTTTTTTTATTCTGAGTTTTTTAATGTACTTCTTTGGTGAACCAATCTTCGCTCCATTGAGCATTGATTAATCTCAGAGATGTTTGTTCTGAATAAATTGAGCGAGACTTTGAGCAATTTTTGCGTGTCCTTTTGCCGTAGCATGACCATCAATCAAATAAAAATCTTCTTGAGTAAGGGTATTGGTTACGTTAAGAAAATAGATGGCGGGGTAGTGCAGGGTGGCTCTCTTCTGCTCCACTTTTTGAATAAAATCCTTGTCAAACGAAGGAGAATCTGACAGACTGATGACCACAATGGGGCCTTTATAGTGTTGCTGCAGATACTCAAGTGTTTTATAAAAGTAAATAATATGTTCGTCAATGGGCTGTGCGGTATATTTGAAAAAGGGGTCGTGTTTGGGGCGTGGCAGAAACAAAAATTGCAACGCTTTTTTTGTCGTATTCAGCACGTATTTAAAAGGGAAATACATCCCGCTCATGGTATTATAGGTCTGTCTCAAGATGTATTCGTGTTGGTCGAAAGAAGGGGCATAAGTGTGTCCTTTGAGTAAAGAATCTGCCCATGTTTTATTTTCGGTGATATCGTTTATACAATACTGAATGATTAGGAGTTTGCACGAATCAAGGGGTAATTGCTGTAAAAGTACGCTTTCCCGAACGGTTCCGAAAGACGCAATACCCGCATTGAGTACCTTGCGATGAAGGTGCTTTTCCAATAATTCTGGGAACGATTCCTTCTGATTTACTCCCCAACCGGTTGTATAGGAATCGCCTAAGGCGATAATTTCAGGATGCGTTCCAGAAAGACTATCATCTCGCAACCCTAATACATTCGTTTTGATGGTTTGTGGTGAAAATTCCCATTGACTAAAGCTTCCGACAATGTTTTTTTTATATAAATAGCCCAGCTTGGGGTCGTATTGGTTCAGAGCATCATTGTACTGCAATGAGCTCAGCGACATTGAATACACATTTTTGATAAAATTGAGGGCGGGAGCCTCTGAGAGTTGATTTTTGGCAATGACAAAGCCTATCGTAATAAGCGTAATTTCTGCCAAAAAAAGCCCGCCTAACGTGTATTTGGGAGGGATAGAAGCCATTTTTCCCACCGCTAAAGCCATCAGGATAATGCCTGTTCCTGTTAACAAAGCATTTAACCACACGCCTACACTTCCTAACGCCCAAAGCCACTCACTTTTGAATAGAACAATGGATAATAACAAAACTCCGAGGAGAAATGAAATAAGCAGTGTAGATGTAATTCTGAATTTATTTGTCACTGTATGCTCTTTTTAATCGCTGAATTTGCTCAAAATTAAGACAATTTTCAGGGTATCTACACTTTCAACGCCAGTAGGTATAGTATTCTTTATAATTTAAAGAGTAATAACGAACTTATAAATAGCTGAAGAAGTGGTATTGGGCATTTTTTTACATTTTCTTCCTTTTTTAAGAAGCTCAATGATGAAGCAGTCCAATGAGTAGAAATCCCATCTATGAAAGAATTTGCCATTTCTTTTGTGAGTGGCTAACTTGCATGTTCAAATCAGAGAATAAATTCTAATGAGAGTTTGGTTAGCAGCGGGCAGAAGGCTCCTTCTTTTACTTTGTATTTTTCATACCCTACACCTTCAGGCTCAAAAGTTTGGTAATGAATGGATTAATTTTCAACAAACGTATTTTAAAATTCCTGTTGCTCAAAAAGGTATTTATCGTTTGACGGCCAGTGAGTTGAAACAGGCAGGCGTTCCTTTGAGTACTGTCAATCCAACAGCGGTGCAGTTGTTTTTTCGGGGCCGTGAACAGGCCATTTTTGTACAGGGTGAGGCCGACAATCGTTTTGACGACGCTGATTTTATTGAATTCTACGGGGAAGGCAACGATGGTACGCAAGATTCTTTACTCTATATTCCATACAGCGCACAACCTCACAAAATTTACAACCTCTATTCGGACACGACAGCCTATTTTCTTACGTGGCGGCTGGATGGTCAGGCAGGAAAACGAATGGCTTTTTATCAGGAATCCAATACTTCCAACCTTTCGCCTGAGGCCTATCACCGCGAAGATCTATTGATTTCCAACATTGCAAGTTATAATTATGCCGGGATGTCGGAGGGGTTGATGTATCCTTTGGGGAGTTCGGAAGGGGCACAACATTCGTATTATGATTACGGTGAAGGTTGGACTGGGCCTGAATTGAATAAAAATAAGGTCAATCAGAAAAGAATCGAGCTCGAAAACCCCGTACGAACGGCGTTCAAACCGCAGTTGGAGTTGCACCTGATGGGGCGCGACCATCGGCAACACTTCGTCGAAATCAAAGTAGGAAGTGCTCTAAATGCCAATCGCTTGGTGGATACCGTGCGATTTAGCTACCAATACCCGTTGTTGATTCAACGTGAACTGTTGTTTTCGGACGTTTCGTTGGACAGTAACCGTATTTCGATTTCTACCGTTTCGCGCGGAGCTTTTCCCGAACAGTCTGAAGATGTGTACAGTGTTACTTATTACCGACTTCGTTACCCCCAACGGTTTGACTTTCTCAATAAATCACAAAAGTACTTTTACCTCAATATCAATGCCTCGGCAAAATCGTATGTTGAAATTCCAAACGCGACTGCTGCGACTCGGTTGTTTGACATCAGTGATAAAAACAATGTAGGGCGTGTTGGAGCAACAATTGACAATACAACGCTGAAGGCTGTTGTTAAGGGGACAAATAAAGAGAAAACGCTTTTTGCTACCCGTGCTCCTTTGTCGACAATTAGTATTCAACGGGTTAATTTTCGCAATGTTGACCCCGCTAAGGCCAATTATCTCATTATCACTCACCGTAAATTAGCCAATGCGGCTAAACAGTTTGGCGGATACCGAGCCTCGACGGCGGGAGGTAAGTATGATACGTTGACGGTTGAAATGGATTTGTTGGTCAACGAATTTAACTACGGCGAATTCAGTCCGTTGGCGGTGAGGCGCTTTGTGCAGTTTATGGTCGAGAGAGGTAATCCACGCTTTCTATTCATCGTTGGACGTACCCAACAGATTGATTTTAACCGTAATGCAAAGAATCTTAAAGTGTTGGACATGGTGCCGACTTTTGGCTGGCCTGGTTCGGACAATCTGTTTTCGCACGGACTAAAAGGGCAGCCTGAGTTGATAGCCGCTCTGCCTACAGGACGTATTTGGACGGAAGCTCCGCAAACGGTATTGGATTATTTGGAGAAAGTACGTGAGCATGAAGCTACCCCGATGAATGCTCTTTGGCGAAAGAATATTATGCACTTAAGCGGGGGAAAGAGTTCCTTTGAGCAGGGACAGTTTTTGTACATCCTAGAAGAATTTAAGCAAAAGGCCCAACGGCAGTTTTTAGGAGCAAAAGTTACGACTATTACCAAAAAAACCGATGAGGCAGTAGAATACGTTGGGATCAGCAATGAAGTAAATGAAGGGGCAGGAATTATCACTCTATTCGGACACTCAGCATTGAATGTGACGGATATTGACCTCGGTTTTGTCTCTAAGGATGTATTGGGGTACCGAAACAAAGGCCGTTACCCTTTAGTATTTGCCAATGGCTGTGTTGCCGGTAATTTTACCTATGGTAATGATCTTACCTATTCCGTCGATTGGATTGGAACAAAAGACCGTGGTGCCATCCTTTTTTTAGCGCATTCCAACCTGGCGTATGTCTATTCGCTGAAAGACTATGCCGCTAAATTTTACGAAGTATTACTGGGCGATAGTACCAACTTCAATCGCCCGTTTGGAGAGATACATCAGCAAATCAGTCGAAAAACCTTGGCTCTATATCCCGATGACCCCATTTATCAGGCCGATGCACAACAAATGAGTTTACAGGGCGACCCAGCAGTCATTCTTTTCCCAACCAAACGGCCTGATTATACCTTGAACAGTCAGGGGATATTGGTCAGTGGAAAAAATGGCGTGGCGGTCAGTCCGTTAACGGATTCTTTAGAAGTTCGATTGGTCGTTTCCAATGTAGGTTTGTATCGCAAAGAATCCCTTCCCGTGCGTCTTACTCGCACTACTCGTGACGGTGTCATTACTGTCTATGAAACGGTATTTCCGTCGGTAGCTTATCAGGATACACTTCGCCTTCGCATTCCTCACGACCGCAGCCAAAGCGGTTTAAATCGTTTTGAGGTGCTCCTTGACCCGAACAATACTTTACTCGAAATCAGTAAACCCAATAACGCTGCCGCACTGGAAGTATCGCTTCCCGTTGCAGGTGCTTATCCACTTCTGCCTGCCGAATATGCCCTCGTTTCTACCGTTGAAAATAACCAACCTACGGTACAGCTGTTGGCCCAGCAAATTGATAATGTAAGCCGAAATTACACCTTTGAATTGGACACCACTACCCGATTTGACAGTCCCTTTAAACGCACTCAAAGTGTAACTTCTGCACTGTTGCCTGCGTGGAAAACAGCCCTCCTGAGTCGTGACAGTACAACATATTACTGGCGTATTCGCTACGCTGACCGCCCTGCCAATAGTGACAATGTATGGACGGAAAGCTCATTTACCTACGTTCAAAACGGCGGAGAAGGTTGGACGCAACGCCAAACTCCGCAGTTTACTAAAGCTACACCGCTCGACATCAACCTTTCACTTACTTCACAACCGACTTGGACTTATCAATCTATTTCAACGACCATCAAAGCCGTGATAGCAGGCGGCTCGGTAGGTGGGTTTAATCAGGGATATAGGGCTTCTCAACTCTCTATCAGTGATATTTTGTTTGTAGCCGACGGAAATTGTACGACGTTCGATGCGGTGGATGGTTACAATCCGGGAATAAATATTGTAGTCACGGCTCTTCATCGCGACAATTTGCAGGCTTACTCGGTTATGCCAAGCCTCAATTGCGGCAATCCGCCTTATGTGATGAATACGATGCGTCAACGGGATATTATCAGCAGTAAACTGTTGAGCCGTTGGATTGATGCCGTGCCTGCGGGCGATTGGATTGTATTGATGTCGTTAAATAACGTTCGGTTCGATTTTTTGCCTGCTTCCGAGATTGCCAAATTAAAAGAAGTGGGATTAAGTGATGCCAGTTTGTCACAGTTGCAGAGCCCTTATTTTTTAGTAATTCAAAAAGGTGCCAAACAACCTGCCGTCGAAATAAAACCTGACCCGACCGACTTTGCACCGAGCATACGTACGCTTACGTTGGATAATTACACGCTGAAAAGTACGAGCGGGAAAGGGGAAATCATTTCATCGCTTATTGGCCCTGCGAGTGGTTGGCAAAGTGCAACGAGTAACGGACAAGGCGGGGCGTTGAATAGAATTCAGGCAAAAGTGAATGTCATTGGAGTGGAACTGAGTGGCAAAGAGACGACATTGTCAGAGAATCAATCATTGGGCAAAATTGACTTGAAAACTATTGACGCGAGCCGTTATCCATTTTTACGATTACGCTTAAAACTGGACAACCCCGACGTCACCATTCCTAACCCTGTTCAATTGCGAAATTGGCTCGTCACCTACACCCCCGTAGCAGAAGGAAGTGCCACTGCTAATTTGAGCGGAGCGATTGAACGACAGGAAGGGGAGCTGCTTACGGTGAATGTAGCTTTCAAAAATGTGTCAAACGTAGCATTTCGTGACTCGGTCATGGTTCAGCAAACGATTTTTGGGACTACTGGTTTGCCCCAAATCACCCAACGGATTCTTCCTCGACTCGTCCCGAATCAGGAAGTGGCTTACAGTATTTCGATTCCGACAGTAGGAAGGGGAGGGGAAAATCGTTTGTTGGTCAATTTTAACCCCAGAAGGCAACCCGAACAAAACTATGCTAACAATATCATTAATCTGCCTTTCACGGTGGTTCCTGACCGATTAGCGCCTGTTTTAGACGTAGTTTTTGACGGACAACGCATCAAAGACGGTGAAATCGTTTCGGCTAATCCGGTGATTTTTGTTCAACTCAAAGACGAAAATCGCTACTTATTTAAAAAAGATACCCTTGGCATTGATTTGTTTTTGCAACGACCCAATCAAACCAATTTCCAACGCATCAGTTTCAATAACTCTTTGGTAAAATTCACTCCTGCTGATAATCAGAACTTGGTTAAGATTGAGTACCGACCCAATACCCTTCCCGATGGTATCTATACCCTGCGTGTGCAGGGAGCGGATGCGACCAATAATCGCACTGGTGTTTATCAGATTACTTTTCGCGTAGTTAACGAACAACGCATCGTGGCCGTTGAAGCAAATCCCAATCCTTTCAATGATTTTCTGCGGTTTGTATTCACGATTTCGGGTAAAGAAGCTCCTTCTGAAGCTACGATTGTTGTATCGGATGTAGCAGGGCGCGTCGTAAAATCGGTAAATCTTTTGCCCAGAGTAGGCGTCAATGAATGGATTTGGACCAATACTGCGGGCCTTTCGGCAGGGACTTACCTCTACCGAATTGATGTAAAGAAAAACGGGCAGGAACTGACCGTTGAAGAGGGCGTTAAAACAACGGGGAAAGCGGTTTTGGTGAAATAGGAAAGCAATCAGCGAAGTAGCGTGACCGCACCATGATACTTGTTGGTTTTACCGTTGTTAAATTCCACCCATATTTTGTAGGTATATACTCCTTCTCCTGCGATTCCCCCTAAATACTTACCGTCCCAACCATGCTGCGGGTCAGAAAACGGTAGGTTTTCCTTGAAGTAAATGACTTCTCCCCAGCGGTCATACACAATCATTTCTTTGATTTGCTTCACGCAGGTATTTCCATACACAAAGAAAATATCGTTTTGTTGATCGTTATTCGGCGAAAAAATATCAGGAATGTACACATTGCAGGGTAAAACAGCGACGGTTACTTTATCGCTTTTCTGACAAGCCTGACTGGCGTTTTTGATGGTGACCGTGTATTCGGTCGTATTTGTGGGGTGTGCCCAGGTAGCAGGACAGTTGGCGCATCCAAGTTCCTTCGGCGGACTCCATTGATAACTATACGTTCCTGGCGGAGAGATTTGTACTTCTAATCGGGTACTGTCATCTTCCACAATCGATTGATTGCCTGTAATTTCAAAAGTAAAATCTTCGACCAGTAATTTCGTAGTAACAATGCTGTCGCAGCCCGAGCGGCGAATAATATGGTTAATATACGTACCCGTCTTTGAATAGATGGAGTCACCAACCGAAATGCTTTTTCCTTTACAAATAACAAATGACTGAGAATGGTGGGCGATGGGAATGATTTTCAAATTGAGCCGTATCGTACTGTCGCAAATATCCCTTCGACTAATGGTGTTGACGTAAGTACCGCTGCTTTTATACACTTTATCATCTACCGTAAAACTTTCTCCTTCGCACAAAACTGCATTGATTACAGTGTCGGCTTTGTAATAGTTGATTTTATAATCTAATTGAAGCAGACAGGATTCATTGAGTTTTTCCAATGGAGATATTTTGACCGAGTAAACGTCCCCCAAATTGGCTTTGACTCGTGTTTCAGACGCTTGGCCGCCGTTGTCCCAAAGATAACTTTCAAATCCTTCGGGGGCTTTGAGTGTCATAAATCCCTGAGCATCGGGGCATAAAGCGGTTACTTTAATTTCTGACTTAACACATTGAGCGTCAAAATAAGCATAGCCAAAATGCCTTCTTTCCGTGCAACCATGAGCTGTTACTTCAATGTTAATGATTCTTCCAATGTAGTTACGCAAATCAATAGCACCCGTCGTCCAATTTTTGTATTCTAAATCCCCCTGTACCTTAAATCCCTCCGCTGTTGCCCCTCTTTGGAGTTGAATATCAAACTTATTACACGCTAATTCCTGCCCGTCGCTATCTTCTATCTGAATATTGAACCCAGGTTTTTGAAAGTCAGAATGGGTATTGTCATTCTGAAGAACAACGGCAAACTGGTATTGAAAGAGGGTATTGTCGGGCGTGACGAGGAAAGAAGTCTTAATGCGGTCAAACGTGCCTCCGTGCATAGTATTTCCAATTCGTATGGAATGTTTGCTCCCCGGGGCTACCATGGGGATTTTTTCAGTCGTGATTTTCGGGTCATTTCCATCGGTTACATTAGTAACAAGATGCCCGTTTTCAACCGTAAGCATTACCTCATTCAGGTAGTTTACCCGTTGGTTAGCAGCGTTTATGGTTCCACTCGTCAGTACCCATCCCAAGGCACTGCCGGATTCAAAACCCATCGTAGCACAATCAACTTGCTGGCTACGTACACTTACTGTAAAAAAACAAAAAAGACCAATCACTAACCTTTTCATAAGGTACTTTAACGTTTTGTAAGAGCATATTAGGAAAGATTACTCAACTGTTAAGATGGGCTGTGCTGTATTTTTATAAAGAGTACCGAATGATTTTTTTTACTGTCTCAAAGATAGAGAAAAGAAAGCTTAAAATCTGGTTTCCAAATAGTAAGGTAACATTTTTAACCAGGAAGGCCAGTCGTGCGAAATATCGTTTCCCCATACATCCAGCTCGTTGGGGATGTGTTTTAAGTTTAGAATACTTGATAAATAGCGTGACGAATCAGGGTCTTCGTAGCTTCCCGAACCTGTTACAATATGAATATGATGACTGCTGCGGTATTTTGACAAATAAGCTTAGTCGGAGAGATTTCTTAAATAATGGACGGGTGAGTTGAAATAGACATTGTCGTCATAATGCCCTTTGGTATAAGCGGTGAGGTCATAACAGCCGCTCATGGCTATAATCCCATTGATTAAATCGGGGCGACGAAAAAAAAGGTTGGCCGAATGCAAAGCCCCAAACGATGCTCCTGTGGCAATGATCGGAGTAGTTGGTCCTACACTGTTTTTGATAAATGGGACAACCTCATTGAAGATGTATTCGTTGAATTGCTGATGACGTATGGCTTTGTCGCGGCCACTCATGTGGTTGTTGAGCCAGCTTTCGGTATTGATACTGTTTACTGAAAATACCTTCACTTTTCCTTCGTTAATGGGCTTGGAAATGGCGTCAATCAAGCCATAACGTTCATATTCCAAATAATCTGAAGCGGCAGTAGGAATCATCAAAAGCGCAAAGCCATAGTGCCCGTACGTGGCTATTTCCATATTTTTATTGAGGGCGGCACTGTGCCAACTGTGTAGTTCTCGTTGCACAGGTAGAGCGAGTCAGGTTTTTACTTCTTACTTTTGTTCAAATCACGTATGGGTTGCTTGTCGTGAACGATGTCACTACAAAAGTAATGCAAAATATCCCAACATCCGATTCAAAAAACTATGCTTATCTTTTCCATTTGCCTCTATCTTTTAACGAATGTTGCTATCGGTTTTTGGGCTTCCCGGCGAGTACATAATACGCAGGATTTCGTGTTGGCAGGCCGACGCTTGCCGCTGGCCCTGGCTACGATGGTGACGTTTGCTACCTGGTTTGGTTCCGAAACAATGATGGGAGCACCCAAAGAGTTCATTGAAGGTGGTTTTCTGAATGTGATTGAAGAGCCTTTTGGGGCAGCTTTGTGTCTTATTCTTGTGGGGATATTTTTTGCCCGTACGTTCTACCGTTGGAATATTATCACCTTTTGCGATTTTTTTCTGGTGCGTTTTGGACGTAAGTCCGAATTTGTATCTGCCGTTATGATTATTCCTTCGTATTTAGGTTGGATTGCGGCTCAGTTTGTGGCAATGGGCATTGTGGGTCAAGTAGTGTTTGGCTTGCCATTGAGTACTGGGATTTGGATAGGAGCGATGCTGGTGATGTTTTATACCTTCATGGGAGGGATGTGGTCATTGTCGATTACCGATTTTTTGCACAACATTATTCTCATTTTAGGGCTTATTATTCTGGCCGTCATTTTGTTTACCAAAACAGGCGGTATAGGTACCGTAACGAGTCAACAACCCACCGATTTTTTTCGGTTTGTTCCCAAAGAAATGACTTTTCAAAGCTATGCCGAATACATAGCTGCGTGGATTACCATTGGGCTGGGTTCCATTCCCCAACAGGATGTTTTTCAGCGAATTATGGCTTCCAAAGATGCTGATACGGCGGTAAGGTCGTCGATTTTGGCAGGATGCCTTTATCTGACAGTGGCCATGTTACCCTTGTTTATTGCCTTGGCTGCTAAGACATTATACCCCGAGTTACTTCAGGGAGATACGTCGTTGATTATTCCCAATATGGTACTTCAACACGCTCCGCTCTGGATTCAAATCCTGTTTTTCGGAGCTTTGATTTCGGCTTTGTTGAGTACGAGCAGCGGAGCTATTTTGGCTCCTGCGGCGGTTTTAGGTGAAAATATGGTAAAACCTTATTTCCCTCAACTTCCTGACGAACGTCTGTTATTAACTATCCGCGGAGGGGTTGTGCTGGTTACATTTGCTTCCGTATGGATGGCTCAGTCTCGACAGGATATTTTTGAGTTAGTGGCCGAATCTTCCACGTTTAGCTTAGTTTCTTTGTTTGTTCCTCTGGTATTTGGATTGTACTGGCGAAGGGCCAATGCCGCAGGTTGTCTGGCCTCAATGATTTTGGGCTTGGGCGTATGGCTGCTTTGTGCTTTTTTGTGGAAAACTACTTTTCCTGCTTCACTTTACGGTATAGGGGCAAGTTTGGCAGGAATGGTTTTGGGGTCTTTGTTAACCAAAGAAAGGTTGATCAATACGCCCAATGTAGCCTAAGGAAGTGCTGTTCAAAACAAGATAACGATAGATATTCTCGCCTACGTTGGGGTACATATTTAAGCGAGATAAGATTTCAAGCGGTTGCCATACCAATTCAAGAGCCGTTGTCTCTTTAGGGTTCAGTATAGGAATTCCACCCACAATTTGAGCAAAAAATACGCAGTGTAACACGTCTTCTCGTTCAGCAACGATTACTTCACCGTAAAAGGCATCTTCCCGAAGTTCCACTTCAATCCCCAATTCCTCACTCAATTCGCGCTCCAGTGTTTGGGTCAGGGTTTCACCACGGTCGGGATTGCCGCCCGGCAACGCAAAAACGTTATTGCCACTATAGCTGTAACGCAGTAACAAAACGTGGTTGTTCTCAACAATAATAGCTGAAGGGCGTACTTTCATGTTATTCGATTCGACATTCTCTATTCGTACTTCGACATTACTAATAATCTCCTCCGGCACCGCCGCCGCCAAAATCGCCGCCGCCAAATCCGCCAAAGCTGCTGCCACCACCGCCACTGCTGCCACCCCAGTTTCCTGAAGAACTCCCCCAACCCGAAACGGTAGTGTAGGGAATCCAACCACCGCCTCGGCTACGCATACCGCCGCCTCCGCGATTGGAGCGTGAGATGATGATAATGACGATGATGAAAACAATGATGAGAATGATAATTACTATACCCGGCATACCGTCTCCATCTCCTTCCGTTCCGTCAGATTTGTACTCACCTGCTGCGTACTTGATGATTTCATCCGTGCCCCGGTCGAGGCCGCGATAGTACATCTGCTGCTTAAATTCAGGAGAAATGATGGTGGAGATAATCCGTTTGGCAATGGCGTCCGGAACTGCTCCTTCCATGCCGCGTCCCGTAGCGATGAAAATTTTACGATCATCGGTAGCCCACAGCAACACGATACCGTTGTCTTTGTCTTTTTGCCCGACTCCCCAACGACGTCCCAGCTCAAAAGCAAAATCGCCGGGAGGATAAGGTTGAGTTGTTTTGACCACCACAACCGTAATTTGGGTAGAAGTAGAGTCGTTGTATTTACGGAGTTTTTGTTCCAGTGTTTCTCGTTCTGTCCCGTTGAGCATTCCTACGTAATCATTCACCAAACGCCGAGGGGACATCGGCTCGGGAATATCCTGCGCCCTAATACCCAAGGTACAAAGTGCGAAGTATAAAGTAAAAAGTAGTTGACGCATTTGAGAAAAGTTAATGGCGGCCCGCCGCTGCGGTTATCAGTTAACGGTTGATCGTTGGTATTATACCTTCACAACTAACCGGTTAACCAATAACAAAGTCTTTGGCTTAGCCAAAAGAAATATCGTCTGAAAGTTCGTTGGTATCATTTTCCTGTCGGGGAAAATAAGTTTTGAGTTGTTGGCCGGCTTGCTCAATCCCCCTGCATAACCCTTCGGCGAACTCTTCTTTTACAAAATGAGTACGCATCAAATCTCGAATATGATTCCAAAAATCGTCAGGCACACGCTCATTGATACCTTGGTCGCCGAGTACCGCAAATTTTCGGTCTTTGACGGCCAAGTAAAACAAAACTCCGTTTTTTAATTCGGTACGGTGCATTCCTAATTCAGCGAATACCTTCTTTGCGCGCTCTATCACGTCGCTTTCTGAGCAGTTTTGCTCTATATGAACGCGTATCTCGCCTGATGTTGCCATTTCAGCAACACGTATCGCCTCGATGACGCTTTTTTGTTCGGTTTCAGAGAAGAGGAGTGCCTGCATTATTTGTATTGAGTAAGTAGTAGTAAGTATTGGGTATTAAGTTTGATTGCACTTAATACCCAATACTTACTACTTAATACTAAAATTTAACCGTAGGAGCCGTTTGAGCCGATTGAGATGCTTGGAAATATCCTTTTGCCGCGAAGCCAAACATTCCCGCAAATACATTGGCCGGGAATGTCCGTACCGATTGGTTATAGTCTTTGACTACTTCGTTGAAGCGGTCGCGTTCAACTTTGATTCGGTTTTCAGTTCCTTCCAACTGTGCCTGCAATTCCAGAAAGTTTTGGTTGGCTTTGAGCTGAGGATATTGCTCAACGGATACCAACAGGCGTGAAAGTGAGCCACTCAACTGCTCCTGAGCTGCCTGAAATTTCTGAATATTTTCGGGCGTCAATTGGTCAGGTTTAAGTTGAATGGAAGTAGCTTTGGAACGAGCTTCAATGACTGCCGTCAATGTGCTTTTTTCAAAATCTGCGGCACCTTTCACGGTATTGACTAAGTTAGGAATCAAATCGGCCCGACGTTGGTAGGCACTTTGTACGTTGGCCCATGCGCTATTGACAGTTTCATCTTTGCTTACGAGGCCATTGTAAGTACTACAGCCGTACATACCCAAAAGAAGAAGAACTACAACGACGATTAATGTGGTTTTTGACATGATATTGTTAGGTTTTAGTTAACGGATGCAAAGTTGTCCAAATCTAAATGTTTTAACTTAATATTTACATGAATGGTCACTTTTCATTTCAAAATGCCCTTTTATGTTTATCATCATCAAAACAGAATACTTTTAGAAAGATGCGGGCTCGGGTGCCTACTTGGTTTGGTAAATCATTTCCAGAATTCCGTCCAGGTATTCGCGCGAATTACTTAGGCGCGGTACTTTGTTTTGTCCGCCCAGTTTTCCACGCCGACCCATCCATTCGTAAAAGGTGCCCGTCGGAACGCTGTGCATGAGCGGTGGTAAAAGGGCTAAGTCTTTATATCTTTTAGCGTCATAGTCAGAATTGACTTCCCGGAGACGAGCATCCAACAATTCACAAAACAGCCCCCCATCGGAAGGAAGTTTACTGAATTCAATCACCCACTCATGTCGTCCTCTGCTGCCGTCGTCCATGTACACGGGGCCGGCAGTGTAGTCATTGATAACGGCGTCTGTTTGTTCGCAGGCGTGGGTGATGGCTACATCGGCATTTTCAATAATGACTTCTTCCCCAAAAGCATTGATAAAGTGTTTGGTACGGCCGCTTACTTTGATACGAAATGGATATTTGGAAGTAAATTTAATGGTATCCCCAATTTGGTACCTCCATAAGCCGCTGTTGGTGGAAATGATAAGAGCATAGTTTTTATCCAATTCTACTTCTTCCAATGTGAGCGCACGCGGGTGCGGATTATCCCATTCTTCCATAGGTACAAATTCATAAAAAGTACCATAATCGAGCATCAGCAGCATTTCTCCGGGGTGCGAGAGGTCGTCCTGTATCGCAAAAAAACCTTCCGATGCATTGTAGGTTTCCATGTAAGTCACTTTCTCACTTGGAAAATATTTCTTCATGAATAACTCTCTATATGGTTGGAAAGCGACGGCTCCGTGAATGAAAACTTCAAAATTGGGCCATACTTCGATCATATTTTTTGCCCCGCGCTCTTCCATGATACGGTCCAAGAGTACAATCGTCCACGTAGGTACACCCAAAATACTGGTTACATTTTCCTGCCCGCAGATTTCAGACATTTTTACTAATTTGTCTTCCCACTTGTCCATCAAAGCAACCTCCAGCGGAGGCGTTCGCAAAAACTCGGCCCACGTAGGTAAGTTTTGCATAATTACTGCCGATACATCTCCGACCATACCGCCGTCTTCGTGAAAGGGATTTTCGTGCAAACTTCCACCGATAGACATCCCTTTTCCTTCAAAAACAAAGGTGCCGGGACGGTTTTGGGCATAAAGCGTCATGACATCCCTACCACCTCGATAATGACATCCTTCGAGCGATTCGGGTGTAATGGGTAAATATTTACTCCGGGCGTTGGTGGTACCTGATGATTTAGAAAACCATTCGACATCCGACGGCCAAAGCACATTTTGTTCGCCCTGCAATACACGTTCGATGGATGGATACAAGTCTTCGTAGCTCGAAATCGGTACCCGTTCCTGATATTGCCTAATGGTTTGGATAGTATCGTAGCGGTATTTTATTCCCCAATCCGTATAACGGGCCGCTTCAATGAGTTCATGGAAAACCTGATGCTGAACCTCCACAGGATACGTCTTGAAATGCTCGATGCGTTCAGCACGGCGTTTCATAAAAAATACCATTATATCGTTCAGCAATGACACTTAGCGCAAGGGTTTGTTTTTCCAAACATAAAGAAAACGAATGAAAGATTTGCTAATCTTGAGAAGGTTATATGATTTTTGAGGTTATGAAATAAGAGGTATGAAATAAGAAAGGATGTCAAGTGATTGATATTTAGTATTTTACTCTTCTGTTTTCTGCCTCTTATTTCTTATTTTCTTACTTCATAAATCCTACTTCGGAATCCGATTTGGATAGTCTGTAATGATTCCGTCCACGCCCATATCCCTGATTCTTTTCATCTCCTCGGTGGTATTAACCGTCCACGGTATTACCTGAATTTCCATTGTGTGCAGTTGTTTGACTTTTTCTTTGTTTATCAGCTGAAAATAAGGACTGTACACATCCGGTTTAAACCCCAAATCTTCCAAATTTTTTTCAATTCCTTTGACATTGGCAACCAAAGCAGACAGTGTCATTTTTTTGTAGATGCCCGCATCTGTTTGTTTTTTCCAATGCTTCAAAACAGTAAAATCAAAACTTTGTATAACGATGCGATCCGGAGGAAGTAAACGGGTAATTTCGGCGTAAACCAAATCCGAAAAAGGAGCAGGTTGAGGCTGAGATACATCGTATTCTTTTTCTTCACTTTTGATTTCAATATTATACCAAACCGGCGGAAGTTTTTTCTTTTCCCGATAGGATTCTGCCGCTTGAATGACGTCCCGCAAGAGCGGTTTGTAGGTTTTGAGTTTTTGCTGTTCGGGAAAACCCGGATTACCGTTGCCTCCTACGTCATATCGTTTGATTTGGTCGTAGTCCAATTGGTATAAAATTATGTTGGCTCCTTTGGGCACCGATTTGCCGTCGGGGTCTATTGAAAAATCAGAGTGAAAGTAGGGGTCGTGGGAAACTACCACTTGGCGGTCTTTGGAGATAACTACGTCTAATTCAAGGGTATTTACTCCTAAATCAAGTGCTTTCAAGAAAGCGGGAATGGTGTTTTCCGGCATTAAACCGCGACAACCCCGGTGGCCTTCCCAGTTGAAAGCGACTTTTTGAGAAAAGGAAGTTTGCATAGCCAATAATGAGCAAAAGAATAACAAAGGATGCAGTTTCATGTAAGTAGTTTTCCTGTGCGGTTTACAAAGCTAATTATTTATCATAAATCTATCGAAAAGTAAGTCAATTGCGTTGAGCAACTACTGTCGACGTTACGACACAGGTTGTAATTTGATGATTTGAGTTAGGTATGGCAATACCTCAAGATTCCTTTTGAGAAGCGTATCAATGACAGAACGAATGGTACAAAAAGCATTTTGACCTGTTTTA
>NZ_JAIXST010000301.1 GCF_027484545.1 Runella sp.
AATACCAAAAAAGAATATAACAAATAATATAAGGCTCGTCAGAGAAGATTTTAACTTTGATAGACACAAGGCAAAGAGCTGTTTTGCAAGAAGTTAAACTGTTTTATGAAAAAGCCCTGTATGGACTATTCATTTGCTAATGATTGTTAATGGCACAGAAATTTGAACCGGAATATCATTCTTTTTCGTTTTAATTGTAGACTAAAACCGCTGAGTAAGACAGTCTTCTGAATAAGTAAAATTCAAATTTAACCAACCGAATTGCCATGAAAACAAGCCATAAAATAAACGCATTTTTCCTAATCCTCTTTTTGGCGATTGGTGGGGCCGTTTCGCAAAAAGCCTTTGCCCAACCCGGCGTTGGAATTACCCGTCAGGACTTTTATAATGAGTTGTCTCCTTATGGCCAATGGTTGGATAATCCTACCTACGGCCAAGTTTGGCAACCTCAAGTAAATGCAGATTTTCAGCCTTATGCTACCGATGGACACTGGGAGATGACCGAATACGGCAACACTTGGGTGTCTGACTATCCTTGGGGATGGGCTCCGTTTCACTACGGTCGTTGGCAGTTTGATGATTATTACGGCTGGATATGGATTCCCGGTTATGAGTGGGGTCCTGCCTGGGTAAGCTGGCGTTCGGGCGGAGGCTATTATGGATGGGCGCCTTTAGGCCCAGGCATGAATATCGACGTCAATATCAACATTCCGTATAATTATTGGGTGTTTGTGCCTGATATTTATATTACAAGTCCGCGAGTATACAGCTACTGTATTCCTCGTAACAGAATTGTGAATATTTACGGCGGTACTTCTTACCTCAACAATTACTATCGTTACAACAATCGTGCTTACGCCTACGGCCCACAACGCCATGATATTGAGCGTATTACTCGAAACAGAATAAACGTGTATCGCGCGGATGATTTGTACCGAAACGGCCGAAATAACTACAATCGGAACAATGGAGGCTATGCGCAGGGTCCTTCAAGAGGAAACGGCGGCTATAATTCACGCCCTGATTATAACAATCGCGATAAAAACAATCGCGACCGTTGGGACAATCGTTCGGGACAAAATTCGCCTCAATACGATAACCGCTATGGTCAAAACCAAAATCGCGGCAATGACCGTTTTGATAATAATTCTAACTCAAGAGATCGAGTTCAACAATCGGAAAGAGCCAATCCTCAGCCTAACAGACAGGAAGACAGATCGTATCAGACACCGGACAGAGCCAATCCTCAACCTAACAGACAAGAGGACAGACCTTATCAGGCACCGGAACGAGGAAACGCACAACGCACTTGGGGAAATCCGCCATCTCAGGGTAATCGGGAGCAACCTGCCCAACGCCCCACTGAAAGCAGAGAATCTGCCCCAAGACGCACTTGGTCAGACAATGGAAATTCCAATCAGCAACCGCAGGAAAGAGTCCAACCCCGCTCATCTGACAATGGAAATCAGCAGCAACGCGCCAATCGGGATTATTCTCAACAGCGTTCTCAGGAGTCATCGCAAAGGCGGCAGTCTGAACGCTCAAATGAAGAGCAGAATAGACCTGAGCGACGTGGCCGAAATTAAGTATTGAGTATTTAGAAAATGTATAGTTATTTGTTTATCAATAACTTGACAAACGCAATACTTGGTACTATTTACTTAATACTCCTTAACTACTGGGTAGTCATCAGATTTTTGCAGTAAGTAGTTAGCGAAAATTTAACTGGCAACCTGCAACAACTTAATGTCACGGGGGAAGCAATGCTTCCTCCGTGTTTTTTATGACCACTTACTCAAAAACTGATTGAACGTGTCTTTGTACTGATCACTGACGGGGATGGTAACGGTTCCTATTTGGATACTGTTACGAGTCAGACTGCTGATTTTATCCAACGAAACGATAAACGAACGATGTATTCGCATAAAGCGCCGGGCAGGAAGCTTATCTTCCAACGCCTTCAGGCTGGTCAATGAAAGTATCGGTTTAGGATTTCCCTGAAGATGAACTTTTACGTAGTCCTTCAAGCCTTCGATGTACAAAATATCTTTGAAAGCCACACGTACCAATTGATATTCTACTTTCAGAAACAGCGATTCTTCCTCCGGTTCGGCCACTATTGGAGCTACGGTTACAGCAGGAGCCGGTCGGTTCATTAATTCAAAATAGGCTTTCGCTTTATTGGCCGCGCGTAAAAACTCTTCATAATTGAAGGGCTTGAGCAGATAATCCAACGCATCTACTTTGTATCCTTCAATGGCGAAATTATTGAAGGCAGTTGTAAAAATAATACGTGGCCCTACCCCACCCTGTTGGGCCTGCCCCAGTACCCGGGCCAGTTCGATACCGGTCAAGTCCGGCATCTGAATATCTAAGAAAATGACATCAACCTGTTGGCTGTGAAGACCCTGCAATGCTTCTACCGCGCTCGAATATTTGCCTATTAAGTTAAGAAATGGAGTTTTTTCAATAAATACACTCACCAATCCCAACGCGAGTGGTTCATCGTCAACGGCTATGCAATTGAGGTTCATAGAGAGGAGCGGTAAAGTTTTTTGGTTGAGTAGTGGTTGGCGTATCAAGCGTCAATACTACTAAATAGTCACTGTCGGGAGTGTGTTCTGTGATGTTTAGCTGATAGCGACCGGGATACAACAAATCCAAACGACGGCGTGTATTGACCAATCCTATTCCATTACTTTCATCCAACGCTTTCCCTTTACCGGAAAAGAGCGTATTTTTCACTTCTACCCGCAATGATTGTCCTTGCTGAGACAAACCTACAAAAATTTCGCTTCGTTGGGTAGCACTTACTCCGTGTTTAAACGCATTTTCCAGAAAAGGCAACAGCAACATCGGCGCAATCGCAACATCATTGATGGGTTGAGGCTTTTCAAATGTCACTTTTACTTTATCGGTAAGGCGCAATTGCATCAGTTGGATATAATCCTGCAAAAAGTCAATTTCCTGACTCAGCCGTACCGTTCCTTCTTTGGTTTCGTACAATACATAGCGCATCATCCGCGACAGGCGATGCAGCGCTTCGCGAGCATTCTCCACATCTATCATCGTAAGGGCGTAGATGTTGTTAAGCGTATTAAAAAAGAAATGCGGGTTGATTTGTGCCTTCAGGAAGGAGAGTTCAGAACTTACTTTCTCCTGTTCCAGCTGTTCTCGAATCTGTGCATCTTTCTGCCATTTTTGTACTACCGTCAAACTGGTACTGGCACCAACGGCTAACAGCGAATACAGAAACGTAAAGGTATCAAAGCGACGTGAACGATTGGGATTAAAAGGACGCTCAGCACGAAACGCTTTGTGCCAAAGCTCAGGCAAATTGAGCCAACTTTCAATGCCTTGAATGGCCCAATAAAGCGCAAAGACCCCTACCGCAATAGAAGCGATGTACCCGATTGTATGGTTTTTAAACAATAACCGAGGCACTAATACATACGAATTCAAATAGAAAATGCCTATCAGAAGTGATAATAGTACTCCTTGTTTGAGCCAAAACTCCGAAGGCGGATCTACGTTCATCCATTTAGGTTGAGAGAAAAGCATAGACATTACCAATCCCCACCCAAAGATGTGAAGAAGTAATGGTATATATCGGCGTTGGGGGCGAAGTAACATGATTGTGTTTTTGGTAATACAACAGCAATCTTACAAAAAAAAGAAACCCAACTTAATGAGAATCGGCAGTTTACTATAATTTACCGATAAAGTACCAACTTGATTCTTTGAAAATCAGCGGTTTGATTAGAGCCAACCGAAATGTTCTACCAGCCTTTCTTTAACGTGAACTTTTCAATACCTAAGCAGCAATTGGAGGGTAATACTGCCTCAATTCCAATGGGGATGCTATACTGACTTTGGGTTTTCTCTGGTAAAAAGAATAGGCACAGATAGCA
>NZ_JAIXST010000325.1 GCF_027484545.1 Runella sp.
GACAAGCGCCTGCGCCTTGCCAAAAACCTCCTCAAAGACTCCGGCGTAATCTTCATCTCCATCGACGACAACGAACAGGCCCAACTCAAACTGCTCTGTGATGAGATTTTTGGGGAAGAGAATGCCTTAGGGCCACTTATTCAAAATAAACAAAATTCAAAAAATGATACTATAAACATCCAAAAAAATCATGAGTACATATTTTCCTATAGAAAAATATGTCTATTTGATGCGAAGAATAAAGTTGTACCAAATTTAGTAAAAGGGGTATTTAATAAAAAGGATATTTTTAAAGAGAATGAGACTTATTTTTATTTAAATGATGCCATTACGACCAGAGGTGAAGGAGGGATTTTAAATGCTCGCCAAAATTTAGGCCATACTATATATTATAATCCTACAACTAAAGATTTGATTGCAGATTGTGATTATGATATTGAATTAGCGAAAATATCAAATGATTTAGAAGAAGTTTACACAACTAATAATGAATTATTGCTAAAAGGATATTTACCAATCAGACCTCCAAAAGTGAGAGGAAAACTTGGCTGCTGGACTTGGTCATTAGACAAAATTAATCAGAATAAAAGTCAACTGATTATTACAGGTAAGCCAAATTCATATACAGTTAAAAAAAGAACCTTCATAGATGAAAGTGAAGTATATGAAGAAAATGGAAAATTATTTTTCAATTCATTTGAACAAAGTAATTCCAGAAGTCTTATTGATTATTCGACAAATGAAGGCACAACTACTTTAAATGAAGTTTTATCAAAATCAGATGTTTTTAACAATCCTAAAAATTTAGAAATGTTGAAATATCTGATTAGTTTAATTCCTATACCCGACGCCAAAGTCCTCGATTTCTTCGCCGGCAGCGGCACCACGCTGCACGCCGTGATGGCGCTCAATGCCGAAGACGGCGGGCAGCGGGAGTGTATTTTGGTCACCAACAACGAAAACAACATCTGCGAAGAAGTCACCTACGAGCGCAACAAGCGCGTGATACAAGGCTACCAAAACGCCAAAGGCGAACCCGTGGCGGGGCTGAGCGGCAACAATCTGCGGTATTATCAAACGGGCTACGTTGGGCGGGAGAAAACCCTCGCCAACAAGCGCGCACTCATGGCGCTCGCCACCGAGATGCTGTGCCTCAAAGAGGGCGTGTATGAAGAGATAAACCTGTTAGGTTTTGAAAACCTAACAGGTTTGAGTTTAGGCGTGCGATTATTTCGGGCAAATGATAGGGCGTTTATGGTGGTGTATGATGATACGTACATTCCGCAGGCTGTCAGCATCATCCAAGCCATGAGCGCCGAGCTATTGCCCAATACCCTGAAAGTATATGTATTTTCGGAAGGCCAAGACCCTTACACCGAAGATTTTGAGGAAGTAGCCGAGTGGGTGCAGCTCGTGGCCCTGCCGGATGCCATCTACCGCGCCTTTCAGCATCTACTGCCAAGCCCCCCAGCCCTACGAGGGTCCGACCCCAATGGGGGAATTAATAATGGTTTAACAGACAACGAATAACAGACCATGGCCTTAAAAGAATTGGGGTATCAGACCGAAGCCCTGCAAGGGTTAAAGAAGCATTTTTATAAACTATTGGCGCGGGAGCAGCATCTTCGCGGAAGCGGCAGTGTGCAAAACAAGATTATTTTGGAAGCTCCCACGGGCTCGGGCAAGACGGTGATGGTGGCGCGTTTTTTGCGCGAAGTGGCGGGCGAGTTGCCCAACCGCTTTGAACTGCCCGCCGAAAGCAAGCAAGTGGTGTATGTCTGGATAGCCCCCAACCAACTCCACGTACAGAGTTTTTTGAACCTGAAAAACTTTTTTGCCGAAACCCGCGACATTGATACCCTGCGCTGGGAAGACATCAGCGAGCCCGAACTCAAACCCAACCAGATGATTTTTCTGAACTGGCAGAGCATCAGCCGCGACGAAAACCTCATCATGCGCCCCAACGAGCGCGGTCGCACGCTCGAAAGTCTGCTCAACCGCAGCCGCCTCAACAGCCGCATTGTGGTCATCATTGACGAAGAGCACCTCATGGCCAGTATGGGCGAAAAGGCGCAGGCCGTACTGCAAAAAATCGGTGCGCACATCCAGCTACGGGTATCGGCCACGCCCAGCCGCGACAGCAAGCTCACGGCCTTTGCCACGGTGCGCATAGACCGCGACGACGTGGTGAAAGAAGAGATGATTAAGCGCGGCGTAGAGCTTAACCCCGACGTACGCGCCCACGAGCAAAACG
The DNA here is from genome assembly GCF_027484545.1 of Runella sp. GTDB lineage: Bacteria > Bacteroidota > Bacteroidia > Cytophagales > Spirosomataceae > Runella. The sequence goes on from NZ_JAIXST010000325.1 coordinate 2,255, forward strand.
GGCGGGATGCCGACTTGGTACTGCTCGACAAAGCCCTCGCCAAACGCGCCGCCTTGGCCGCGCAGTACCGCGAAGCGGGCACGCGCATCAATCCACTGCTGCTGATACAATTGCCTTCGGACAAAAAGACCGTGTCGGCAGAAGACCACAAAATCAGGGACTTGGTGGCCGCGCATTTGGAGAATTTGGAGAATCCCATCAGCGAGCAAAACGGCAAACTGGCGATTTGGCTCAGTGGCGAAAAAAGCAATTTAGAGCAAATTTCGCACGAAGACGATTTGGTAGAAGTGATGCTTTTCAAACAGGCCATCGCCACGGGCTGGGACTGTCCGAGGGCATCGGTACTATTGATATACCGGGAGTTAAAACAGGAAACTTTTACGATACAAACCTTGGGACGCATCTTGCGGATGCCCCAACAAAAACACTACCACAACGACCTCGACATCGGTTACGTCTATACCAACCTCAACAAAAACCTGATTCAGATACTGCCCGAAGAAGCCGACTACCTCACCACCAATGTGGCCGAGCGTAATCCCGACATTGCCTATGCCGCCGTAAACCTACCGAATCATTATCAACAAGTTAAAGTTGACCGCCGACGCATCGGGTTAGAGTTTCGCCAAGCGCTTTTTGAAGCCGCAGAACAGTGTTTTGGTCTTCAAAAAACCACACCGACGTGGAGCTATGAACAAAATTTGCACGAAATCAAGGAGCGCGGCATGCTGATGAACGTCGAAAAAATAGACATTCCCATCCCGACCGACGTGCATCTGGACATCACCCAAATTGGTGAAACAAGGGCGGGCCACATTGAGCATTTTGCCAAAACCACCTATCAAATCGAAAAGTTATTCGACCGTTTTTGTTTGGGCCAATGCGGCGACTACCAAAAAGACGGCTCGTGGGAGCGCATCAAGTACCACACCAAACTGCTGTTTGAAGATTACTTTGCCTTTGATGAGTTGAAATGTTATAAGGCAACCCTGCATAACACGCAATCATTCAACGATTTATATACTCTGGCGCGCGAAAAATACGCCCAAATCATGGCGGCCAAAGCCAGCAGCAAAGCCATTGACATTCGGCCCACCGACAAAACGTGGGAAGTACCCGAAAGCCGCGAATACAACAACCTGTACGTAGAATGGCCACAGCCCAAACACGCCCTTGCGCCCTTGTACGTACGCGACCGAGGTAATGGAAAACTTTGCGATAGTGGCAATGAAGCCCGTTTTATTGAGTTTTTGGCAAAATTTGAACATAAATTGGCTTGGTGGTACAAAAATGGGACGAGTAACCAAAAAGACTTTGCCATTCCCTACCCCGAAGAACAACCCAAGCATCTATTTTACGTGGACATTATCGTGCAATTTTCTGAAGGCACACTGGGTCTGTTTGACCCCAAAACCATAGAAAGCCACCCCGACAATGTGGTAAAACACAATGCCCTTGTCAAATTTATAGAAGAACGCAACCGACGTGGACAAAAAACCATCGGAGGCATTTTAATAGAAAAAGACGGAAGTTGGCGGTTTTGCCGCAATCGCATCCAAAACGACAGTGATTTAACGGGCTGGGAAATCTTCAACCCCGATTTAAAACCAACGACATGAAAAAAGGCTTAGACATCAGTTTTGTGCATTACGGCATTCGGCGCGACGACCTCGACCTCATCGAAACCCTCTGCACCACCCACGGCTTAGACGCCGATTGGGTGCTGCAGGATTTACTCAAAAACCTGCACGAAAAGCGCGTCTCCGACGCTGACCTTGACGGCAAAGGCATCGAAAAGCTCATTGAAAAAGCCCTGACGAAAGTCAAGTAACTGAAAACTAACCAAACCTGTGAGGTCTTGGAGACCTCACAGGTTTAAAAATGCAGAAAAAATGCTTCTTAAACGCCTCAAAGCCACTCATTTCAAGACATATTTGCAGTTAGATATTGACCTCAACGTAGAGCCTGACCGACCGATCGTGCTCATAGGAGGGGAAAACGGCGGAGGGAAAACTACTTTCTTTGAAGCCATTTATGGCGCATTATACGGTTTATCTATCCCCAACGCCAAGGTTTTCCGGGAGTTGGTCAATGCGGGTATTCCCACCCCCGACGAAGCTAAGATTGGGCTGGAAGTGCATTTTTCGGGAAAAGTACTCAACGAAGAACAGCAATATGTTCTCTCTCGTACCTACATGCTCAATGCCGAGCACAAGCCCGTGGAGAGCGTACGCCTCAACATGAACGGCAGCATTTTTCAGTACGGCACGGCCACGCCCCTTGCCCAACGCGCCGAGCAGGAAGCACAGGTAGCCAAAATCATCAAGGCCAATCTGCCCAAAGAACTGAGCCGGTATTTTTTGTTTGACGCCATGGAGGCGGGCAATCTGCTCAAAGAAGACCAACTCAACCGCGTGATTCGGGAAAACATCGAAAACGTGATGGGTTTCAACAAATACCTGCAATTGGCCAAAGCCGCGCAAAGTTTGTTTGAAAGCCACACCGCCCAGCGTTTGGCCGTGGAGCAGGAAAAGAAAGAGTATTTGGGATTGGTAGAGCAAAAAAAGGAATTGGACAAAAAACTTCAAAACGCCCGCACCCGTCAGCAGGAAGCCCTTCAATACGCGTTGTCCCACCGTGAATTGTACGAAAATCTCAAAAACGGGCTGAATCAGGAAGTACAGATCAAAAACCGTATTCAGCAGTTTGAGCAGCAAATAGAAGGCATCAATAAAAAAGAAACCCAATACCGCAACGACATTGAGGCATTTGCAAAGGGACTGGAAGCCCACGTGTTTCTGCCCAAACTCGCTGAAAGCCTCAAAACGGAGGTATCGCTGATACTAAAATCCAAAAACGAGGTCGAACACCAACAAAAAGGTTTTTTGAGCAAAGAACAAATCCAAGAAGTATCCGTAAAGATTGTCGAATATTTGCTATCTAATCATCTATCTAACAAAGATTTAACGGCGCAGGAGCTTGCGCGGCATCTACTTCAACACAACGGCTCAAACAACGCCCAAGACCCGTATTATTTTTTGGAAATTGCCGAAATCAAAGCCCTCGAAAACCTGATTCAAGGTACCTACATGAATCCTTTTCCGAGCCTGACCCAGCAGCAGGTAGAGCTCAATATTGCCGTAGGACAAATCACTTCGCTTAAGGGGCAAATCGAAACCCTCAAAGCGCAAATTTCGGGAAAAGATTACAACTTACTCAAAATGTACGAAGACAACCAATCATTGGCCAAACGCTTAGAGGGAGAGATAATCGAATACGAAAAAGAAATAGAGCGCATCAGCAAACGAATTGCCCAGTTTGATATTCAGGTATCGGAAGAACCCGACCCAAAATACGAAGCATTGAAGAAACTGAGGCCGTTTTTTGAGGACGTAGCCAACCAACTGCTGAAATCCAAAAAACAGCAATTGGAAGTGACCATGAAGCAGGATTTAAATCTTAATTTGGCCGCTTATCGCGACGTGATTGAGCGTGTTGAACTCTCCGAAGACCTGCGCGATTTGAGTTTTAAACTGTACCACAAGGCGGGGAATGAGATTTATCTTAACCAACTTAACACGGCCTCCAAACAGGTAGTGGTGCAAGTTTTACTAAAAGCCCTCCATGAGTACGGCGACTATGACCCACCCGTAATGATCGACACCGTGATGGGCGTACTCGACAAAACAAGCCGAAGTACCATTTTAGAGAATTATTTCCCGCAGGTTTCCCACCAGACCATTTTATTGAGTTCGGACTCGGAAATTACCAAAGAAACCGATCTGGCCAAGATTGAGTCGTTTGTGGCCAAAACCTACACCCTCAAACGCGACAAAGAAAACCAACGCACCGAAGTAGTAGCAGGGTATTTTTAACGCACAACGCTATGTCAATCATCCACTTATCTAATATTCGACAGGCTGAAATCCTCAATGAGACATTACAGCCGCTCAAAAATAAAATTGAAGAGCGTATCAACCTCGACCGCTATACTGAAGGTCATAAAGGAAGCAGTTTGTCGAGTAATATGCTACACCGAATTGCCTTTTTGGCGGGCTTATCTCTTGTCAGTGAACGAACTTCTACTGACCTTGAAGCGGTAAAATTACACCCCAGCAACCACATCCACGATACCACCTTTAGTCGTAACAACCTCCAATCGTTGTGGTCAGCTTTGCTAAAATTACGGTATCATAAAATCAATGTAGATTGGGATAACATACCGCTGAAAAGCCGGGCTGTCAACCTTGAAATGCTGCGCGGCGTGGAATACCTCCTCCAGAGTGACCATTTGGACCAATGGTTGCTCAACAATTTCAGTACCGGTGGACGCGGTGCCTTGGGAAGTATTCCGCACCTTAACCTCGATTTGGGTTTTTTCGACGAAATTCCTGCCAAGTTGGACTTAAACAGTCGCAATATTACCAACACTCAAATTCTCATTGCAGGAACGACAGGTTCCGGTAAGTCAAACCTATTGGCGGTTTTGCTCAATGAAATCCGTACCATTTCGGTAGATACCTCCTACCCCGTCAATTTTCTGCTGTTTGATTACAAAGGCGAATTTGCCGACCCGCAGAATCAGCATTGGTTAGCTCATTTTGAGACCGACGCGGGGGCGATTTTAGACCCGATGAAAAAGCCATTGCCTTTTACCCCTTTCAAAGATTTTACGGGAAAAACTCAGAATGAAATCAACCTGTATGCTACCGAAATCTCCACGGCGTTGAGTGCCATAGACCGTACCAGTATTTCAGCCAACATGAGCACCCGTCTCACCGAAGCCGTCATCGCGGCCTACCGTCGTACCCAAAACCGCCCGATTGATTTTGAAATCATTGAGCGCGAGTATGCGTCGTTACTTGAAAAAGACAAAGATGACAGTGTGAGGTCAGTGTTAAAACAACTCATCAGAACACCACTTTTTGCCAAGGCCGACGAGGTGGACTTGATCAAAGACAGTTTTATCATTAAGATGGACGCTTTTCCCAAAGAGGGTGTTTTGGCGAAGGCATTGGTGTATTTTACGGTGTCAAAGCTCAATATCATTTACGAAAACCTTCCCAAACAAGTCGTTAATGACGAGTGCGTAGAGCTACGCCACTTTACCATCATTGACGAAGCCCACTACATGTTGGATTTTGATAACCGTCCCCTGCGCGAACTCATCGCCGTGGGCCGCAACAAAGGGTTAAGTATTATTTTGGCTACCCAAAATATGGAAAGTTTTAAGAGTGAGCATTTTGATTTCTTGGCCAATGCCCAATACCCGCTCATTATGAAGCAACAAAGCATCAATGACAAGATCATCAAAGATATTTTTGGGGTAACGGGCAGCGAATTCAATAAAGTAAAGGAAGCCATCTCTCAACTGCAAAAAGGCGAGCTCATCATGCGAAATACCACCGCCACCCTGCTCGGCATGGGCGATAAATTCAAAAAAATGAAAGTACGGCGACTTATCTAAACCTTATCAATAGTAAACCTCACAGGTTTGTGTATCGTTGCACAACGAAACCTGTGAGGTTTAAACGCCACGACTCACACATTCAACCAATACGTCAACTTAATGACCAACGCCCGATTTTTTGACTGAAAGGGCGCGTAATAGCGATTCTCGGCACTCCACGCTTCCTGCGCAAAATAATTGTCGGTATAAACGATAAACAAATCGCTCACAGGCTTAAACCGCCACTGTAAACGCGTGTAGAGATTGACGTTGTTGATTTGATTGTTGTATTGAAGTTGAGAAGTAAAAAAGAGGCTTTTGCTGAAAGTCAGGTCTAATCGAGGCGTAATGAGCAGTAAATCGGTACTATTGTAGCCCTGAGGGAGCCTGATTCGATTGTAAGTGGTAATGAGCGAAAACAATCCGTAGGGCTGGTAACGGTAAGCAACGGTGGGCGTGAAGGAGGTAATGCGTCCGTTGAAATATTCGCCTATCTGGCCTTGGACATCCATATAAAGACGGCGAGCGTGGTTATCGCCGTAAAAAAACCGCATGGTACGATAGAGGTAACTTGTGCCGGCAGTCAGGGCTTTGCCACCCGTGTTGGTCGGGTCAAAATCAGCAAAAAGATAAGTGTAATCATACCGCACGGGCGTGACTCTCAGCGAGGCATTATTGCGAAAACGCATAAAGCCAATAACGGGTGAAAAGTCCCAATCCCACACTTGGGCGTTGGTGGCGCGCAGGGTCATGTCTGCGTCTATTCCTACACCGTAGCTATTGACTACCTTATTTAGGCGCGGATTGGCAGGAAACCAGACTTTTTCGATAAAAACGGGCGTGCGCCAAATTCCCTGACCAAGGCGTTGCACAAAACCCACGTCGGGGCGGTAGTTTTCGCCTTGCCGCGTTACGTTGGCTTCAACAATCCATTTGGGCGAAAAATACCCAATGTTAACACCAACGGTATAGGGTTCTGTCCGCCGCTCAGGCGAGAACACCCGATGATAGAAAAACTTATTGTTCCAGTAGCCACTGGCCGATGCTTGGTTGTATTCAACGCCCACCACCCGATTAAAAAGGTCGGCGTTACGGCGGTCGTTGGCCTCAAAAAAATTGTGTTTATTCGTGAAAATCAACGACATTGCCGAGCGCGTAAACAGCTTACGTTGCAACGTAAACACGCCGTAGTTGGCCGCTACGGCAACGTTTTGTTTGCGCCCAGTTTGCATCAATAATACCCCAAGCCGCCAATTGTTGTCGAGTTTACCGCTCAACCGCGCCCCTAACAAAATCGGCAGGGTGGTGTTGTTACCGCTGAGGGAGTCGCGCCCGAGGCCGATACGTCGCGAAAAAAACGGGTTGAGACGATTGTTGCCAAAAGCCCCAAACAAGTCGCTGTTTTCTAAAAAGAACTGCCTCCGCTCCGGGAAAAACAGTTCAAAACGGCTTAGATTGGTTACTTGCTGGTCCACATCCACCTGAGCAAAATCAGGATTAATGGTCAAGTCCAAGTTCAGAGCGGGCGTTATGGCCACTTTGGCGTCGCCCCCAACGCCCGCAGTATTCTGCCAAGGACGGTTGCTGAGGTAGTCGGCGGCACCGCCCGCCGTTAGGTACGGAATAATCGACAGATTCGCTCCGGGTTTGGGCGGTGGGGTGTCCCAAACCAGCGTTCCTGAGAAAGCAATGCTATTCATAGGAAGGCCACGCGGAATTTGCGCCCAACTCGACCGCTCGTTCAGAAACAGGTTATTGCGAAAAAAGTTGATGTTCCACTCATTTACCCCTTCCAACACGCGGTAGCGCAACGTTTTGAACGGCACACGCGCCTCTACCACCCATTTGTCATCGTAATTCTGCACACGGCACTCCCATTTGTTATCCCAATCGTTAGAGATTTGATCGCCGCGCGTAATGAGTCCCTCACGCACTGCACCGTAAGGGTTGATGGCAAAATGAAAGGCATTTTGCTTGTCTTTGAACGTATCGAAGTTGAAAGCCACCAAGTCAATACCTCCTCCTTGCGGAAAATCGCGACGAAGCGACTGCACGGCGTATTTGCGCGGCTGGTAGACTACATAACTTACATAAATGGCCTCATCGTCGAAAGTAACACGGGCTTCGGATTGCTGGATAGCTTGCGCAGTATCATACGGAAACTGCTGCCGAAATGGGGTAGTTGGCTCGGCGGTCTGCCAGTCGGGCTCATTGAGCAGCCCATCAAGGGTGATTTTACCAACGGCTTTTTTGATGTGGATTTGGTAGTTGAGCTCGTTGGAAGTTTGAGAGAACGCGAAGAACGACATTCCTAAAAAACCAACAATCAACCCAATTTTTCGTAGAAATAGCGGCATAAGAAATAAGTTAGGTAAGATAAAGGTAGGATGATTATCCTTGAACGAATGCCTGCCAGCGACTTTCCGGGGATTTATTGCGACAAAAGCGATTTTTCTATGTGAAACTTTTAACGGGGTAATTTGGTTTAAAAAAGGTAAACAAAAGCTACAAATCCCGTTTACTTTTGTGAAAAATCATTTCCCGCACAATCTGTAAACCGTAAACGATAAACTTACCATGGTCACCGTAACCGATAAAGCAAAAGACAAAATCTTTGAACTGCGTAAAGAAGAAGGGCGTCCCGACGATAGCCACATCCGGGTGGGTGTGCAGGGCGGTGGTTGCTCAGGATTGATGTACAATCTCGAATTTGACTCTGAAAAACAAGCAACTGATATGGAGTTTGTGGATAAAGGCATCAAAATCGTGGTCGACAAAAAAAGTATTCTGTATCTGGCAGGTACTGTTTTGGATTTCTCTGACGGACTCAACGGCAAAGGTTTCCAATTTGTAAACCCCAACGCCAGCCGTACCTGCGGTTGCGGAGAGAGTTTTGCCGTATAGCTTTTTCTGATTATAACATATCTGTCAACAAAAAAGACGTCGAGAAATCGACGTCTTTTTTGTTGACTTTACACTTTTACCTTCCACCCCTACACTCCTCTACGCTTCACCAAAGAGGTTCATTTCAATAAATTCATTTCTAAACTTCCCGTCCGGGTCGTGTTTTGCCATGAGTGTTTTAAATTCCGGCAATTTTTCGATTCTTGATTGGAGCACCGCCGATTTTAACGTAAACAATTTCCCCCAATGCGGCCGCGGATTGAACGGTGCGAGAGCTTCTTCAACGAGCGGCAGCAATTGCATCACTTCGGGAATCTCCTGTTTCCACGTAAAGTGAAAGGCCACGCACGTTTTTTTGTAAAACGGACTCATGAATAGATCATCGGCGGCAATGGCCCTCACTTCGGTGATCATCAAATGAGGCGAGACTTTTTCGTGGAGTTTTTCAATCTCCATAAATCCTTCGTAGGCATGTTCAAAGGCAACGAAATATTCCGATTGCAGTTCTTTCCCGCTGCTGGGCGTAAAACCCATTTTAAAATGCGGCATCCGCTCGTACCACGGTCCTTCCACCCCCATTTGGTCGGTGCAATTGATGGGGTCCAAGGCTTCGATGGGATGGAGATTTTTGGTAGCTAATTTTGCGCCAAAATACTCGGGAGCTATTTCCTTCATGTCCTCCGCTTTGCTTTTTATCCACACTTCGCTGACATTCTTATGGGTCCAATCGGTAAACAAACTCACACTGTACCCGCCCGACATGATGGCTTCAAAGTTCTTTTCCAATTCCGCCATTGGCAAATTTTGGTAAACAACCTGCTTCATTTTGAAAGTAGGTTGTAAATCAAGCGTCATTTTGGTCACGATGCCGATGGCACCCAAGCCAACCATCGCAGTCAGAAATTCATCGCCATCTTTTTCGCGAGACAAATTGACCACTTCGCCCTTTCCATTGACCAGTTCCATCGCAGAAACGGCCGTTGCCAAACTGCCGTTTTTAATTCCTGAACCGTGCGTAGAAGTAGCACATGCTCCGGCAACAGAGATATGCGGAAGTGATGCTAAATTATTTAATGCGTAACCGTTGTCATCCAAGTATTTACACAATTCACCGTATTTGATTCCGGCTTCCACCGTCACGGTGTTTTTCGCTTTATCCAACGAAATTATTTTGTTAAACTCCGCCGTAGAAATTTGGTTTTCGGTACTATCCGCAATTTTATTGAAGCAGTGTTTGGTACCCAAAGCTCTTACTTTTTTACAGCTTTTGATAGCTTCCTGCAATTCAGCTACTGTTTTGGGTATGTGCAGATTGTCAGTGCCGTACGTTAAGTTTCCCGCCCAATTGGTGCGGGCTTCGGCTTTTTTACAGGAAATAAAATTGGATAGCATACTGCCGGTCAGTAATAAGGAAGAAGTTTTTAGGAAAGTACGTTTGTTCATAGGTTTAGGTTAGGTTATTTTAACTCCTGAATATATAGGTCTTTATAGGCCACCTGTGCTTTTCCACCTCCGTGAATTTGCAGACCGATCAGACCCGTTTGCGGAATAGTCTCATCGGGTTCGGTATAGTCAACGGTGAGCTGACCGTTCAGATAAATACGAATTCGACGGTTCTCTGCCCGCACTTCATAGTCATTCCAATCACCAGGCTTCAATATTTTTTTAACGAGCGATTCCTCCGGCGCAATCAACGTTTTGTTTCTCCTTGATTCATCATACAAACTTGCCCAATACTTGTCGCCCAAATCAGCCTGATAACCGGTCATTTCATAAACAGGGTCAGTCAACCGTTTGCTGCGAAACTGTACCCCAGTATTGATAAAGCCTTCGTTACCAGTCAGTTTGAACTTGAGTTTTAAATCAAAATTGGCATAGCTGCGTGTGGTGCAAAGAAATTCATTGTTAGGCACTTTGTTGACCAACGAGCCACCCACAATAGCGCCGTTCTCAATGCGCCAGGTTTTCACGGTATCTCCTTCCCAGCCTTTAAAACTTTTCCCGTCAAACAATTGAACGGCTTTTTGGGGAGGCGTCATTAAAAGATTTGTCAGGGTTATCAACCCCGCTACTGCGTAAATCAAGAGATGCTTTGCCATAGGTACTATCTTGTTATATCTTATTGGACTAAAGGCTATTTAGGCCATTTCTACTTTTAGCAAATCATCATCTGCCGATGTATGCTGGCATTTGCTTCCCTGACCTATTACCACGCTTTACAGGTGATTAACGACGGGTTAGGTTTATATCTTTCGTTCCTGTTAAAGGAATAGTCAGCTTTGCTGAAAATCAAAGAATTAAGTATCCATTTTATTAAAATCGTACAACCATGAACAACCATCAAATTGCATTAGTGAAAGAAACATTTGGCTTAGTAGCTACGATTCCCGCCGAAACCGTCGGCGATTTATTCTATAACCGTCTTTTTGAAATTACGCCAGAGATACGTCCGATGTTTGAACGCACTTCCCTGCCCGAACAATCGCGAAAACTTATTTCCATGTTGGCTTACGTTGTGGGCAAATTAGACAACCTCAGCAGCATTATTGACGAAGTGGCAAAATTAGCCCAAAGACACGTAAAATACGGTGTTGAGCCCAGACATTATCAACCTGTAGGCGAGGCTTTGCTTTGGACACTCGAAAAGGGATTGGGCGACCACTGGAACGAAGACGTAAAGGAGGCGTGGACCCGCTGCTACAGCACGCTTTCCGGTGCCATGATTCAGGCCTGTGAAGAAATAAGCGTAGCCTGAGAGTACAATGATTATGTGCAGCACCATTAATCAATATTCACAATTCCTACGTTGCATCAGTTCGCCAAAAAGCTCCAAATGCAGGCATTTAAAGCTTTTTGGCTTTAACAAAACATTTCACAAGCGTGAAAAGAAAAACAGTTCATAAACAATAAGGCTATTTTTCTGACTTTGAAGCCTTTACTTCAAAATTAGCAAGTCACTTAATCGGCATAGTCTAAAATTTAACCATTTTTTAAAAGAGCCTCAAATCCACACTTTTACAACTCCTTTTGGTTAATTGACCTTGATTTAAGAGTAAAATCCCTTCAAAAGACCCAAATCCCCTTCTACTAATACTTAACAGCCAATTGTTTATCGGCACCTTCGTGAAACATTTAAACATTTTTTACGTGGAACAGTTTGGGTTATTCCGAATAAAGACGGATATTTGGAGGCGGTAAACCTAACAACAATGGGCAAAATCATAGCAATAGCTAATCAAAAAGGTGGTGTCGGTAAAACTACCACTGCGATAAACCTGGCAGCAAGTTTGGCAGTTTTAGACTTCAAAACCTTGATTGTGGACGCTGACCCTCAGGCAAATTCCACGTCAGGCTTGGGTTTTAACCCCAAAGAAATTGAATACAGTATCTACGAATGTATGGTCGAAGGGGTCATTCCACAGGAAGCCATTGTAGAAACCAATTTCGAGAATCTGTACCTGTTACCTTCACACATTGACCTCGTGGGTGCTGAAATAGAGATGATCAATCTCAAAAGCCGCGAAGAGAAGATGAAAGAAGCTCTTTGGCCTATCAAAGATGATTACGATTTTATTATTATTGACTGCTCACCTTCGTTGGGTTTGATCACCATCAACAGCCTCACGGCAGCCGACTCGGTGATTGTACCCGTACAATGCGAATATTTTGCGTTGGAAGGATTGGGCAAACTCCTCAATACCATCAAAATCATCCAAACACGCCTCAATACCAATCTGGCCATTGAAGGAATTTTGTTGACCATGTACGACATGCGGGTGCGACTTTCCAACCAAGTGGTAAATGAAGTAACAGCTCATTTCAAACACATGGTTTTCAATACCATGATTCCAAGAAATATTCGCCTCAGTGAGTCTCCCAGCTACGGAGTTCCTACCATTGCCCAAGATTCTGACAGCAAAGGAGCTATCAGCTATCTCAATTTAGCACGGGAAGTTTTGAGCAAAAATGGTCTGCTTGATCAAGATAAGCAGTGAAAAAAGCAAAGTAAGACACCGAGTGATACGTAGATTTTAGTTCTAAAATCTATCAAAACGAAATAAATTTAAGAAAATGGAAAATGTCGAAAAAGCCGCTCCAAAAAAAATGACCGGTCTTGGACGCGGCTTAGGTGCATTGCTTCAGGATAGCGATAATGTCAATCGCAATGCGCGCCCTTTGCCTCACGAAAGTGTGAGCATGATGAATGAAATTCATGTCGAGCAGATTGACACTAATCCATACCAACCACGTACCCGGTTTGATGAAGATGCTCTCAACGAATTGGCCGAGTCTATCCGGATACAGGGTATCATTCAACCCATTACCGTAAGACAGATCGGGAAAGACAGGTACCAGCTTATTTCGGGAGAACGGCGTTTGCAGGCCTCCAAAATTGTGGGCTTAACCCATATCCCAACCTATATTCGTACCGCCAATGACCAGCAAATGCTGGAAATGGCCCTCATCGAAAACATTCAGCGCGAAAACCTAAACGCTATAGAAATTGCGCTTAGTTATCAGCGACTTATCGCCGATTGCGGTCTCAAACAGGAAGAGCTCGGCGAGCGTGTAGGCAAAAACCGCACCACCGTCAACAATTATATTCGTTTGCTGAAGCTTCCCCCCATGATTCAGGCGTCACTACGCGATGATCAAATCACGATGGGGCACGCCCGGGCCATCATCAACATCGAAAATCCTGAAATACAACTCAAAATATTCCGTAAAACCATCGAAGAAGCCTGGTCGGTACGAAAAGTGGAAGAAGCTGTACAGGCACTTAAAATGACGGTGGAAGATGTGAATACAAAAGAACGCCGCCCCAATGTGATAAAACAGGAGATGCGTTCGTTACAGTTTAAGCTTTCATCTTATTTTGGAGCAAAAGTTTCCATCAAAACGGACGAAAAACAAAAAGGGGAAATCAAAATTCCTTTTACTTCGCAAGACGAGCTGGACCGTATTTTACAAGTACTAAAATTTGAGTCGTGAAAAAGTCGGGGATATTCATTGGGTTGTTGGTATTGGGAGCGGTGGTAGGAGTTGAAGCACAACAAACCGCGACAGATTCCCTGCAAAAGCGTTTTTCGCAGTTGTCAAAGGTCATGGATACGCTGCGCCTTGATACATTGAAAAAAGCGCAGGTTGTAAAATTAAAAGATTCGTTGGCAAAAGAGGTTACGAAGAAGCCTATTCCTAAGCTGAATCCCAAGAAAGCCGCTTATTATTCTTTGATGTTTCCGGGTTTGGGGCAGGTCTACAACCGACAATACTGGAAAATGCCGTTTGTGTACGCGGGTTTGGGAACGGTGGTTTACTTCATTCGCTATTTCAATATTCGCTACCAGGATTTTCTGCAACCTTATTTTGCAAGTTATGACCTTACTACCGGAAAGCAATTAAGAACGGAAGCAGAAGTCTATATCAGAGCTCAAAAGCAAAGCCGGACGCTGACTATTGATCAAATTACCAAAGGAAAAGATTTTTACCGCCGCTACCGAGACCTAAATATTGTATTGTTGGCCGGCGTATGGGCGCTTGCGGCCGTAGAAGCTAACGTAGCCGCTCACCTCATTACCTTCGATATGTCAGAAGATATTTCGCTGCGTATTCAACCCGACGCGCAATACAACGCTTTCACACGCGGAGTGGTGGGAGCCAAAGCCGTATTTATAATTAAATGAAAGGGTATCCGTTAACCGTTATCTGTTAATAGAATGAAAATAAATGCACCTGTTAAGACAGATAACGAATAACTGATAACCGATAACGAATACTATAGAATGAACATTCTCCTCTTGGGCTACGGCAAAATGGGCAAAGTAATTGAACAAATTGCCCTCAGTCGCGGTCATCAAATTGTCGGTAAAATTGACGTTACAAACCACCACGAATTGGCTGATTTCAGCCGCGAGAACGTAGATGTGGTCATTGAATTCAGTGCACCCGAAGCCGCTTACGAAAATCTCAAATGGGCCATGGGTAAAGGATTGCCCACCGCTTGCGGCACAACAGGCTGGCTGCATCATCGTCCCGAAATTGAGGCACTTTGCCGAGAAAATAAAGCGGCTTTTTTCTACGCTTCCAATTACAGCATCGGCGTCAATTTGTTTTTCCGATTGAATAACTACCTGGCAAAACTCATCGCACCTTATCCTCAATATCAGGTTCATACGACCGAAATTCACCACATTCATAAGCTGGATGCGCCAAGCGGAACGGCCATTACGCTGGCCGAAGGACTTATCCAACACCTTACGGCTAAAACAGAATGGGCGAATCAGGCCGATGTTGCCGAAAATCAAATCCCAATTGTATCTTTGCGCGAAGGCGAAGTTCCCGGTACGCACATTATCCGCTATGAGTCGGAAGTTGACCGCATCGAAATCAAACACGTTGCTCACAACCGTCAGGGCTTTGCGCTCGGCGCCGTAGTGGCCGCCGAATGGCTGGCTTCGCGAGAAGGCGTGTTTGGAATGGATGATTTACTGGGTGAATAAAATTTAAAAATATCAATACAAACATGTCTGTTACAAAAACACCGGTGGATAAGCCACAAAAAGTTACAAAATCTCCCTTCAGAGAGTGGCTTGATTCAATTGTATTTGCCGTAGTAGCTGCTACCTTTATCCGTTGGCTACTTTTAGAAGCCTACACCATTCCGTCGTCGTCTATGGAAAAAAGTCTCCTCATCGGCGACTTTCTATTTGTAAGTAAACTTCACTACGGGGCTCGTACGCCGGGCACTCCTTTGCAGGTTCCACTGACTCACCAAACCATTTGGGGCACCAATCTTCCGTCGTTTTCGACCTTGATTCAACTCCCGATGTACCGCTTACCGGGCTTTACGGATGTAAAACGCAATGACGTCGTGGTTTTCAACTATCCAGGCGACCCTGACGAGCCGTTTGAAGACCCTCTCCAAGGCAATGGCGGCTATAAAGCATTCCCGGTAGATTTGCGTACCAACTTTATCAAGCGCTGTATTGGCGTAGCTGGTGACATCATCGAAGTAAAAAAGGCGGTTGTGTATATCAACGGTAAAGAAGCAGAAGTTCCCCCAAAGGCACAGTTCTACTATCGTTTGGAATCAACCGACTTGTTGGACGACCGCTTTTTTGACAACGAAGACATTCAGGATTATGCCTCATTCCCTGCTGATTCGTTGAGTCCCAATAAGTTTTTATACCAAATTCGTACGACTCCTCAAACGGTAGAAGGCCTGAGAAAGCACAGCTTTATCCGCGGCGTGACCCACCAAAGCCGTTACGATGCCACTACGCAGGAGTCGGGGCTTTTCCCAGCGGGAGCTAAACAAAATCCCGATTTCTGGGGCCCTGTTCAAGTACCGAAAACAGGCTTGACAATCCAATTGGATTCGGCCAATATTTCAAAATACGGCCACGTCATTAAGTATTTTGACCATAATGATGCTGACAAAGTAGTGATTGAGAAAGGCAAAGTAAGCATTGATGGCAAAGCCATCACCAGCTATACCTTCAAACAGGATTACTATTTTATGATGGGAGATAACCGGTATGAATCAGCCGATTCACGTTTTTGGGGCTTTGTTCCTGCCGATCATATTGTAGGGAAAGCAGTCTTTATCTGGATGTCTATTGATCCTAATCCAAAGTCTATTCTCAACAAAATTCGTTGGAATCGTCTGTTCCGGTTGATTGAATAAACGAAGAAAAACAGACACGAAAAAGCGGCTTTAGGGTCGCTTTTTTACGTTAACCGCTTTAATTATTATCATCATGTCATCTACCTGTTACTGTGGCTCAGAACTTGAGTTTGAAACATGTTGCGGAGCCATTATTGCAGGACAAAGAAAAGCCGAAGCGGCATTGACGCTGATGAAATCCCGGTACTCCGCCTATTGTGTGGCAGCGAGTGATTATTTGATGGCGACCACACATCCCTCCCAACGAGTCCATTTTGACAAAGCATCCATAGAACAATGGGCAAAAGAGTCGGAATGGAAAGGGTTGAAAATTATTTCAACCCACAAAGGCACAAGCGAAGACACGCAGGGTGAAGTCGTGTTTCAGGCTTTTTTCAGGGACGAAGCGCACAAAAACCGCGTTCATTACGAGCATTCGTTTTTTGTCAAAGAACAAAATCAGTGGTTTTATCTTTCGGGAAAAATCCTCACTCCCAACCGCAACGAACCCTGCCCTTGCGGAAGCGGAAAGAAATACAAAAAATGCTGTGGGGTTTAAAATCGACAGTTTTACTTTTATTTAATCGTTTTTTACCCCACAATCTCCATTGTACTCAGCCCACTACCATTTTTGAAGAGACGTATCTGCGTACTAATCCTCTCTTTAAGGGCTTCTACGTGTGAGATGATTCCAATGATTTTATCACTCTCCGATTGCAATCGCTCCAACATACCCAATGCCATATCCAATGAATCAGGGTCGAGGGTCCCAAAACCCTCGTCAATAAATAAACTCTCAATACTGACATTTTGCGAAGCTAAATCTGACAATGCCAACGCTAAGGCCAAACTTAATATAAATGTTTCACCTCCTGAAAGCGTATTAACCGCCCGTAGAGCATTGCCTTGGTAGGTATCAATTACAAACAGACTCTCCGTTTCTTCTTTGGGCTTGTCCAAAATATAGCGGTCTGAAAGGTGACGCAGACGCTGATTTGCTAATCCAATCAGGTTTGAAAGGGTTAAATTTTGGGCAAAATTACTGAATTTATTCCCATTACTATCCCCAATATAACGGTTGAGCAAATCCCATTTCTTACGCTGTTTGCGCATTTGTTCCAATTCAGCCTGCAAACCCGAAAACTTTAGCTTCTGAGTAGCATGATTATTCAATTTAGCTGCTATTTCGGACGATTCCCGCAGGTATTGATCGCGTAATTCACGGCAGGTTTTGAGTTTGAACTCAGTTTCTTCCAGTGTATGTTCGGTTTGTCTCAATTGCGCTACTTCCAACAACTGTTCTAACCACGTTTTTTGGTTTACTTCCAACTCTTTTTCCCTATCTCCCAGCTGCTTACGCTGATTTTTGAGCATTTCTACTTGTGCCATCGAAAGCAGCAATTCGTTGGCCATTGAAATATTTTCAATCCCTTTTTCCTGCAATTGTTGGGTTAATGACGCTTCTAAAACACTCGTTCTTTTAGTTTCTTCCAACAGATTCTGTTGAATTTCAAAGTGTTGTCTTTGGGCAATATCATACGTCGTTTGGGCATTTGTAAGCGTATTTTTCAGTATCTGGCCTTCCGCTCTTACGTCTTTCCCCGAAAAACGTTTTTGTCTTTCTTGCTCTTTTGTGAACTTTTGGGTTCTTAGTACAAACAACAATTCATACTGCGTCAACAACTTTTTGATAATATCATTTAATTCTCTGACTTTTACCCAATTAGATACAATCTCTTGTTGTTGTTGCAATTGCTTTTGTGCCGCAACAAGTTGTTCAACAGTCGTATCTGGAACTAAAAAGAGTACTTCCAATACTTTTTCGCACTCTTCCTTGGCTTTCTTGTACGCTTCGCGCAGTTGAGTCAAATCAAGGGTAGCTTTCGCCTTTAAAGCCTCGGCTCTGTCGAACTCAGTTCCTACTTTTTTGGCTTGGATATCTACTTCTTTTCTATTTTTTTCTAACAAATCCAGCTCCACTTGTACCTGCGAAAGTGCATTGATGTAGGCGTGAACGTAGGGGTGATGGGTAGAACCACAAAGCGGACATTCTTCCCCGTTTTGCAGTGCATTGCGAAGGTCTTCGAGGTTAAACTTCTGCTGCTCTTTTTCTTTTCTTGATTGTAACTCTTTAATTTTTAAATCAATTTCTTTCAGTGTATCATTCAGTTGTTCCCAAATCGGTTTCTTCTGCGCTGCAATTTGAGTACTTTCTTCCAACGTTTTTTTTGCTTCCTGCCCTTGGGCTAATAAGTCATTTCGTTTTTCCAATTTAGCTACCAACTCAATGAAAGCTTTTTCGCGCGAGGACAAACGGGCAAGTTCACTTTCAGCATCAAAATCAACGGAAAAACGCGTGACTTCGGCCTCTGTATCTAACTGTTTTTGTTTCAGCAGAGCATAGGTTTCATCCAGTTTTTCAAAAGATAACGCTTTAAGCCAAGGGTTTGTAGATTGCGTTATTTCCTGTTTAATGGTTGAAAAAATGGGTCGAATCTCCGCGTTCAGTTTTTCTATTTCGGTTTCTAAACCCAAAATATCCCCCTCAAAAGCATTGAGTTCTGCCAGTAATCGTTCTTTGACTACAGTTTTATTGATTAATTTTTCGATTTGCTGTACCGTCGTCTGAATGATTTTTGTTTGCGCTTCTGCTTGATTATACGCGGTCTGCTTACGTTCTTCCAGAACTGCCAATTGTAATTTTTGCGCTTTGAGCGTTGCCAAATCGGCCGCCCATTCGCTTACTTGTTCGTGGTTTTGGAGTCGTTGGAGGTGGAGTGCAAAAGCAGCTTTTTCTTGTTCTAATACGTTTTTTTCTCGTTCTACTTTTTCGAGTTTTTGTTGAAGTTCAAAACTACGTTCTAATGTATTTTTTTCCTTTTCCCAAAAAACCACCTCTTTATCGGCTTGGGTGCGGTTCGATTCTGCAATAAACTGTGCTTGTTCCCAATGCTTCACTTCCTCGTCGGTCAGCATCGCTACCAGTTGCAGTTCTTTCTCCTTCAACTCCAACTGTTCTTTATAATGCTTGTCTTTTAAATAAGCCGCACTTCCCAACTGACGATAAATATGTTGCCCTGTGATGTCTTCTAACAGTTTGGAACGGTCGTGTGCTTTGGCCCTCAAAAACTCCGCGAAACTCCCCTGCGCCAGCACGATTGACTTTACAAACTGCTGATAACTCAAACCGATAAGTTCTTCATTTTTCTTTGGAAAGTTTGCCAGTCCTTTGATATCCAACAAATTACCAGAGGGCAATTCGGCGATTTCCATTTGGTAATTGTTCCAGTTTCCGTTACGATTACGGGCAATACTCCACCGCGAACGATACTGACACCCTTTCACCTCATACTCTACTTCGGCGTAGGCTTCCGCCTTGGGTTCTTCGGCCGCTTTTAGGTTGACAATTGACCCTAATTTTTCGATTTCGGTTTTAGAAATGCTGCCAAAACGCGGAATTTCGTTGTACAATGCCAAGGTAATTATATCCAACAACGTGGACTTTCCAGCCCCCGTAGGCCCCGCAATAATAAAGAGGCCAGAAATAGCTAAAGGGTTGACTGTGAAATCAATACAGGGATGTTCGTCGTAAAACGAATTGATATTTTTAAAGCGAATACGAAGTATTTTCATTCCATTTAGTTTTGTTCGGCGACTTCTCGCCAAAGTTCTTCAAAAGCTTCTGCCAAAAGCCCTTGCGTTTTATCATCAAGATTTTCGGAAGCAAGGCGTTGTTGAAACACTTCCCGTGGCGATAGGTCTTGGATAGATGTTCCCGTCGTAAAAAGCTCATCTGCGCCCTTCGTGCGATTTTCAAACGACAACCGTGGCTTAATTATCCGAAAAGGCGCATTATCAAACTCACGCAACAAGTAACTGAAATACAGTTCTTTTTGCGGATCAGCAAATGGCTCTGTGACGTGTACTTCTACATACGACGGCAACAATGCCTCAAATGTATAGGCTTTCAAAGCAGCTTCTACTTCGTCGAGATTGCCCGTAAAACAACGTAACTCTCGAAAAGCAGGCACGGGTAATGCTTCCACTTTATTGATTTTGTTGTTTTCCAAGGTCAATTCCAAAACGTATTTTGAGTCGTCGCGTTCGCTAAAACTGAGAGGAATCGGTGAGCCTGAATAACGTATAAAATCAGAATTACTGATAGGTTGTGGCTTGTGGATGTGTCCTAATGCGATGTAATCAAAGCCCGAGGGAAAAAATTCTGCCGAAAAAGCAGCTTCTCCTCCTACCACGTGTATATCTCGTTCGCTTTCTGAAATTGACGCGCCATTGACGTACAAATGGCCCATTGCAATGGAAGGTACCCTCGCAAAGTACTCATCTTTAAGGTTGGCAAGTTGCTCATAATGTCCTCGAATACCTTGTCGCAAAGCTGACAGCCGATCTTCATAGCCTTCGCCCGAAACTGATTTACGTAAATCGGCTTCGCGCAAATAAGGTACTGCTGCCACTATCACTTCCCCGTTGGGAGATACAATGTGCAGTAATTCGTCTTGTATATTCTCCAGGGCATTTCCTACTATTTTTATGTCTAAAAACTGCAACAATTCACGCGGAGCATTGAGTACGCCAGGCGAATCATGATTGCCTCCTGTCACTACTACTTGGCAATCCGCCCCCATCAGTTTTTTGAGAAATCCGTAATACTGAGCCAAAGCATGATTGGAGGGATTAGCGGTATCAAAAACATCCCCAGATACTAAGAGCAAATCAATTTTACGCTCTTTGATGGTTTGTGCCAACCACTCCAAGAATAAACGATGGTCTTCGTCGAGTCCATATTTATGGAGTTGTTTTCCCAAGTGCCAATCGGCGGTGTGAAGGATTTTCATATATAAAGAAGGCTGCTTTTGAAATTGTTCTGAAATCTCTGCAAAAATGCCAAAAAGGAACGGTAAATTTGCAGTAAACTTAATGGATTGCATAAAAAGCAGATAAACGCTTACCTTTACAGCCAAGGTTATAAACAGATATAATGAATATTGACAAAACCATAAAAGACCGAAAAATAGAGTTGCTATCTTATTTCAGAGATAGAGCAAGTGAAGCATTATCATCCATAAAGACCCTATTTGCTGAAACACAATCCGATAAAAGAGCAAGAGCAATTAACGAAAGCCTAAATCAAACAAAATCTGTTTTAATAACTACCCTTCTACAACAGGCAGAAAAAGAAAAATGGGATAATAAAGAAAAACTTGAATGTGTTCTTATGATTACTTACTGCAATATTGTAGTAATGATTGAAAGTAGAAATTCTGTAAGACCTTATGAGTATATGGACTTTTCCCGTAGGGTTGGTGAATTGTGGGACCCATTTTGTAAGTTATGTTTTTATTACCCAATCAATAACCTTTCTCTTTTTATACCTCCTCTTTTTTCAGAGGTAAAGAAAAAAATAACAGATGAAATTACTGATTATATTGACAACTTGCCTCTTTCCATCGAAGATAAGCAAGCACTAAAAACTTACTACGCTAAAGTTTGGAGTTTGGTCAGCTCAGGGGAAATACAATTAGAACTTGACTTGCATTTTTCTCACAATGGCCAAAAATATGTTGTCGATTTTAAAAGCGGTTTTGGTTCCAATGAAAAAGGCAACACAAATAGACTGCTATTAGTAGCCACTATTTATCACAATCTTGATGAAAACTACAAGTGCTTGCTGTTTGTAAGAGCAGAGGAAAACAATAGCTATTTTAATACTTTGAAAAATTCAGGGATTTGGAATGCCTACTGCGGTAATGAGGCATATCAGAAAATAAAAGAATACTCTGGGTATGATTTAAAAAATTGGACTTCCACAAATATTGATTGGGCTTCGGATTTTAATACCGAAACAACCGCGCACTTCACTGATAAAAATTTACTTCAATATCTACTTTGGTAATGATAAACGAAGCAAAAAAATATCAGGCGTTTTATACCAAATCAACTCTAATTGTTGATTATATGGTAGACAAGCTTTTGCTAAAGCCAGCAGATAAAATTTTCGAACCCTGTGGTGGTGACGGTGTATTTGTCGAAGCGATATTAGAAGAAAATGAATTTGCAAATATTGACATTTGCGAATTAAATCCGGATGCTGTTAAAATATTACAAGGCAAATTTTCAACCTTCCAAAATGTAACTATCAGAGAGTGCGACACATTACTTGACAATAATTTAAGTTTTAATTCTAATTTTGGTGGCGTTTATGATAAAATAATCGCTAACCCGCCTTATGGAGCGTGGCAGGACGTAAAGAAACGCGCCATTTTGAAAAAAATGTATTCAGAATTATATGCAAAAGAAAGTTACGCTTTATTTTTATTCCGTTGTATCGAACTGTTAAAAGATGGAGGGATTTTATCTTTTATTATCCCTGACACCTTCTTAAATTTGCACATGCACAAGGCGATCAGAAAGCATATTCTTACAAAAACAAAAATCGTTGAATTAGCCTTGTTCCCATCTTCATTTTTCCCGGGCGTAAATTTTGGATATGCGAACCTTTCTATTATTACATTACAAAAAACAAGTAATCCAAGGGAATGTTTATCCAATTCTTTTAATGTTCTTACCAGTTTTACAGAGGTTGACCAGTTAGCAAGTATAAGTAAAGAAGAATTGAAAGTTTACTTATTCTCACAAAAAGAAATATTTTCAAACCCAGACCACGCTTTTTTAATATCCGACAATTTAAGTGTTGCAGACGCAATAAACAATGCACCATTAAAAATTGGGGATATTGCAAATTGTGTTACAGGTTTTTATTCAGGAGATGACAAAACTTTTTTACAAGTCAATAGCCCTGACTTAAAAAATGGCAAAAATTATAACTTAGTAAATACCAATAAAATCAATCGGGACTACAAGAAATTAAGTACTATTCTTGATGGCATTGAAGGCGATAAACATTTTCTTCCTATTGTGAAAGGAGGCAATACAAAATATTTAAAACCGGAAGGTTGGTTTATGAATTGGAGTAAAGAGGCTGTTTCTCATTACAAAAAAGATAAAAAAGCACGCTTTCAAAACCCTCACTATTATTTCAAGTTTGGCGTCGGCGTACCGATGATAAGTTCATCAAGTATAACAGCTTCTTTAATTGAAAATAAGTTATTTGATCAATCCATTGTTGGTATTTTTCCGAAAGACGAAAATTTGACTTATTATTTATTAGCTTTTTTCAACTCGCCAACCTGTAATAAACTTATAAGAACGATAAACCCATCTGCTAATAACCCTGCAAACTATATTAAGAAAATTCCGTTTATAGCCCCCACAGATGAACAAAAGAATTTAATTAATTTAACCGTTCAAAACATATTAGAAAGTATTTCAACACAAGGACATTATGATGAAGGTATTGAAACTATACTAAATAAAATCATTGAGCAAATTTATGGCTTTTAGATATTAAACAGAAAGCATATAACTCGTTTTTGGCCATATTGGCGATAAATTAAAATTCATGAAAACTCCGAACTATTCATTTTAGTTCATAATTCTTTCTCAAATGCTTACCAACACGCTCGAACAAACCTATTACGTCATTGACTTCGACAGCACCTTTACGCAGGTTGAAGGCTTGGACGAATTGGCGAACATTGCCTTGGCGGGAAGTCACCAACGCGAGAACATTGTAAAACAGATTCGTGAGCTGACCGAAACAGCCATGAACGGTGAAATGTCGTTTGCGGAAGGTCTCCGCCGTCGCATCGAACTTCTGAGTGCCAATCGCTCCCATATCGACACATTAGTAGATTTTCTACGTACCAAAATATCCGATTCTTTTGCCCGTAACCGCGCTTTTTTGACTGAATACGCCGACAGTATCATCATTCTTTCCAGCGGTTTCAGAGAGTTCATCGTGCCGATTGTGACCGAAATGGGCCTCAAAGCAGAGAATGTTTACGCCAACACGTTTGTATTTGATGAAGACGACAACATCATTGGCGTCGACGAAACGAATGTATTATCGCAGGACAAAGGCAAGGTAAAACTGATTGAATCCCTCCATCTGGAAGGTGAAATTTGCGCCATTGGCGACGGGTATACCGACTACGAATTACGCTCTTCCGGTTTGGCCACTCGTTTTTACGCATTTACCGAAAACGTAGAGCGCCAAAAAGTAGTAGACGTAGCCGACCATATTGTACCTTCATTGGATGAGTTTTTATTTCTCAATAACCTTCCCCGGGCGCAGTCGTACCCAAAAAGTCGTATCAAAATTTTGTTACTGGAAAACGTTCATCCCGTGGCAAGACAGGCATTTGAAGAGCAGGGATTCAACGTTGAGTTTGTAAAAGGGGCTCTGGACGAAGATGAATTGATTGAAAAAATCAAAGACGTTACCATTCTGGGGATTCGTTCCAAAACGATGGTCACGAAGCGCGTGTTGGAAAATGCGCCGCGTTTGATTGCCATCGGTGCTTTTTGCATCGGCACCAATCAAATTGATTTAAAAACGGCGACCGAAAGAGGTATCGCAGTTTTCAATGCTCCTTACAGCAATACCCGCTCGGTGGTGGAATTGGCCGTGGGTGAAATGATTATGTTGATTCGGAATATTTTCCCGAAAAGTGTCGGAATGCACGCGGGAAGATGGGACAAGTCAGCCGACAGCAGCTTTGAAGTGCGCGGCAAAAAACTGGGTCTTGTGGGCTACGGGCACATTGGAACTCAATTATCCGTCATTGGTGAGGCGTTGGGAATGGAAGTGTATTTCTACGATGTTGTAGATAAAATGCCGATTGGAAATGCCAAAAAACTTCGCTCTTTGGACGAGCTACTACAAGTCGCCGACGTGCTGAGTATGCACATTGACGGACGTAAGGACAACAAAAACGTCATTGGCAAACGGGAGTTTGGTCTGATGAAAGACGGTGTTGTCTTTCTGAATTTGGCTCGCGGACACGTTGTGGATGTGGAAGCATTGGTGGAAGCGCTGAAAAGCGGTAAAGTATCGGGAGCGGGTGTGGACGTATTTCCTTACGAACCCAAAACCAACAAAGAGCCTTTCGAAAGCGAATTACGCAATTTGCCCAACGTCATTTTGACACCGCACATTGGCGGAAGTACCGAAGAAGCGCAGGAAGGCATCGGTTTTTACGTTCCGGAACGGCTTTTGGAATACGTCAACAACGGCAGCACTACAGGAAGCGTGAACTTCCCCGAAGTACAATTGCCGCTGCTCAAAGGCTCGCACCGTCTGTTGCACGTACACCGCAATGTACCGGGTATTTTGGCGAAACTGAACGCTATTTTTGCCCGCTATCACGTCAACATCACGGGACAATACCTCAAAACGAACGACCAAATCGGCTACGTCATCATGGACGTAGAGATTAGCTATACCGATGGATTTGTGGAAGAAATCAAGGACATGGAAGAAACCATCAAGTTTCGGATGCTCTACTAATTAAGTAAAGAGAATTGAGTATTGTGTAATGAGTACGGCTCATCTCACTACTCAATTCTCACTACTCACTACTTTTGCTAATGGTCACCTTCCCCAACGCCAAAATAAATATTGGGCTTCAAATCATTGAAAAACGGTCGGACGGGTTTCATAACATCGCTTCCTGTTTTTATCCCGTCGGCTGGTCAGATGTACTGGAAATCATTCCCGCTGCGGAGTTCAGTTTTTCTTCGTCCGGCATAGAAATCCCCGGTGACCCGGCCAAAAATCTCTGCGTCAAAGCCTACGAGCTTCTTAAACACGACATGGACCTTCCTCCCGTGGCCATGCACCTGCTCAAAATCGTGCCCATCGGCGCAGGAATGGGCGGCGGCTCAGCCGATGCTGCCTTTGTGCTTAAATTATTGAATACCACTTTTCACCTTTCACTTTCCACTTTTGACTTAGAGAACTACGCAAGAAAATTGGGGAGTGACTGTGCATTTTTTATTGAGAACAAACCGCAGTTTTGCTACGAAAAAGGCGACCAATTTGCCGATATTTCACTTTCGATGAAAGGAAAATATATTGTTTTGGTCTATCCAAATCTGCACATTTCCACCGCCGAAGCCTACGCCGGTGTGACGCCTCAAACGCCCGACGTAAATTTATCGGAAGCTTTGCAACGACCTATACCCGAATGGCGTCATTGTATAAAGAATGATTTTGAAAACGGACTTTTTCTTAAATACCCGGTTTTGCCCCAAATCAAGGAAAAAATGTACGAAAAAGGGGCTATTTATTCCGCTATGACAGGCTCAGGTTCAACAATTTATGGTATTTTTGAGAAAGAAACTGATTTGCAGAACATTTTCGCTCCCTTCACCGTTTGGAAAGGAGAGCTGTAGTAGTTCACAATAGACAGCAGGCAGTTCACAATTCCCATGGCTAAGGCATCCACCGTTAATGAAAATCGTTTGACCAAACGGCGCGAACCGTTCAACTTTATGCTTTGGCTGGCCATAGCAGGAAGTGTATTGGTATTCACGGTGTTGCTCGCCATTTATGTCCTACGAAAATCTACAGGGGTCTATTGGACGGATGTACCTCTTCCTCAGTTATTTTGGGTAAGTACCATGGCGATTGTCGTCAGTAGCCTTACCTTGCATTTAGCCAATCATTGTTTCCGTACCGACCGTTATCCCCAATTCCGAATGTACATGGGGGCTACGCTGACCTTGGGGGTGCTCTTTGTTATTCTTCAATTTTGGGGGTGGAAACAACTCATCGAGCGAGGCGTTTCTACCGTTAACAATCCTTCGGTGGGGTTCATTTATCTGCTTTCCGGACTTCATAT
This sequence comes from Runella sp., assembly GCF_027484545.1. Taxonomy (GTDB): domain Bacteria; phylum Bacteroidota; class Bacteroidia; order Cytophagales; family Spirosomataceae; genus Runella. Next base: position 29,037 of record NZ_JAIXST010000325.1, read on the forward strand.
AGTACACATTCTGATTGGCATTGCGGCATTGACGTGGGCCGTGTTTCAATCCTTTAAAAACAGCTCCTACGTTGACTCCTTCGTTTTCAGCGTCAATCCTCCCAACCAACTAAAAATCAAACTATTGACCATTTATTGGCACTTTGTCGATGTGCTGTGGCTGTATCTGTTTGGTTTTCTTCTGTATCACCACGGGATTTAGGAGTTGTTTCAATTTTCTGTATATTTCTCTAAGTAAAGGGTGGGTTTGGTTTGAACATCTACGTAGGGGATTATACAGAAAGTAAGACTGCATTGCGATTGCAGGCCGTATTTTTTGTATATGTAAAAATTGTATGACATACTACATGACGCCCTAAAAGTACCAGGTTAAACGCACCTAAATGGTGTTGTTTTTAATAATATTGAGCAAGTACTGGTCATTCCAACCTGCTTTTTTACGCCTTTCTTTGATACTATGCTTGTCATTTTGCTGTTGTAATA
>NZ_JAIXST010000305.1 GCF_027484545.1 Runella sp.
AGTGACGTAAATTGGATTGAAAATCAACTAAACAACCGACCCCGAAAAACTCTTGGGTATTTATCTCCCATCCAGTTTGCTCTAAAACACCAAATTGCACTTCAAACTTGAATCCAAGTCTTTTAAAAACTCTTTTTTGTCATAAGGTGATATTGATATTTTGCCTGCAACAACGTTCTTAAATGTCAATACTCCGAAACCTTGGATTGTCGTTTCACTGTTGAGCGTTTTTTTTCTAATGGATTTTATATTAATTTCTTTGTTAAGGTCAATATATCTTTCCCAGTCAAAGTCAGGCATAAGTCCAACGCCCCAAACCTTAAATGATACAGTTGAAGGAAGAAATGTTGTAGCGTCAAAAAAAATTGTCTTGCTGTCATAAAAGTTGACAGTGCTCTCCTCAAATTTTTGTATTGTCAAATCAACAGATACATTCATTTTTGCAAAATATTGGTGGAATAGATACTCTTTTTACAAATTTGACAGAAATCAATAAGACGAAAAGTTCTGTTTATGAGTATTTTATACGAAAAATTCTCCGTGTTTCCTTTCTCCGTTTTCCGAATCCCCTCTCATTCTTTCACCAATTGCTTCAACCGCCCTTGGTAAGACTGCCAATAATTTCTTTTTGTGCTATCGTTGAGAAAAGAAGCGGCGACCATTTTTTCGACTGATTCCTGTCTTGATAGCAGGGTCGAAAGCAGATTGTTGAAAGTGGTTTCACCGATGCCGGCTTTTGCTGCCAATGTGGCAAATTGTTGACTGATTTTTCCCTGAGCTAAGTTTCGGGGCAAAAGCCCATCATCCAAAGCAAAGTCTTTATCTGGCGTATGAATACGGCTGTTCAGTAAGTCATACGCAGGGCTTAGACGATAATCACCCATGGGTGTTTCGAGCAATGAAAAGTTTTTAAAGTGCGCATCACCGTTGGAAAAGAGATAATTGAACAGCAGGATTTTCAACAGTTTGGGCGCTTCCAATTTGTAGGCCGGTAAATAGGTCTGCATCAATTGAAATAATTCCAAGTAATTGCCTGCGTACTTATAATGTGTTCCGTGGGTTTGCGGGGTTCTCCCAGCCAAAGAGGCAAAATCTTCCTGCCCGGATTTAGTTCCGTCTTCTCGAATATCGAAACGCTTGGTGATGTAGGCCGGAGCGCCGTTTCTAAAGAATATCAGCACATTCTCTGCCGTTTCCAGTCCAAAAATCTGACGGGCAATCTGCATCGTAAGATGCTCATTGGCGGGCATTTGGTCGGGTTTTTTACCTGCGCTCGGAATAGGTTTCAGAATATGAGTACCGCGTTCCCCTTCGTTCATGAGTCTCAACTTATTTTTCTCAAGCACAACCGAAAATTTCTCCTGCACCCCTGAAATTGACATACGAGTCCTGTTTTCTTCAAACAGTTCATCGGTTTCAGGATTAGAAGCCGGTGAATCGTAGGACAATACGTGATAGACCTTTTTGCCGGCAAATACCCGGTTCAGACAGGTTTTGCTGTAGGTGCTGAAACCTTCCGCTAAAGTGCCCGGGCAATGGGTGAATACAGGTAAGTTCATGGATTTTCCATTTTAATAATCCGAACGGCACCTATGCTGTCGGTGGCAGCTGTAACCATCAACAAACCAAAATAATCATCGGCATCAATTCGATGGTGTTTACAAACGACCTGTTTATTAGACCCTTCCGGCAGCATGTTATAGAAAAATGGGAAAAGATAATCAGCATGAAATTCCCGGTGTGTTTTAGGGAATGTGAGGCTGATGCCAGACTTAGTACTGTCGGTCATCCACGCATCGTAATAGCGAAAGGTAAATGAGCCATCATCGTGTTGGGTCAATACCCCCGCTGCATCATCTCTGAAAATTATTTGGGCCTGTCTCATGAGTGACGGGAAATCGTTTTTAATTGTAAACTAATTTCCATTCCCAATACATCGGCCAGTTTTTGTAGCGTTTGCAGCGTAGGATTGCCCTTTCCGCTTTCAAACTGTTTTAACGTTCGTAAACCAACACCAGATAACTCTGCAAGGCTTTCCTGCGTTACCTTTAACATTTGTCGGCGTTCTTTTATTAATTTTATCAGTTCTTCAAAGTGCATTGTACGGCTCTTTTTTATACAAATATACAATTGGATTTATTAATTGCGTCAAAAAGAGCATTTTAATGCACTATTTAATGTTTTATTATGTATTTAGTCACTCCAATGACTCAATAGTGTATTATACAGCACTTTTTGGGATATTTATTCTTAATTACGCTTAATGAGGCTTTTGGTGTGAGTTTGGCTCTTTTGGAAAAAGAAGATTTATAAGCATAAATGTGCATTAATCGCATTAGCCAATAATCTCTTAAAGTGCCGTGTATAGTGAGTTCTATCCTTGAAAAAGTAGAGTATGCAATGATTTTGGTAAAAAAATGGTTTATTTGAGTAGAAGTATTTATAAGTATGAAGAAAAATCAAAAATCACGCGAGCCTAAAAAGAGACAGGCTCGCCCCCAAAAAAAGATTGTCTCGTTTTTGGATGAATTCAAATCAGAGATTGCCGCTTTTTTTGAAATTAACAACGAACAGCCATTTGAACTGCAACAGCTCCACGACCATTTTGATGCCGATGACCAAAAATTAAGGTTGATTTTTAATGGATTGCTGGATGAATTGATTGAAGAAGAACGCATAAAACGTACGGAAGAAGGTTTATATTCTGCCAATGAAAGCGCTAATGTGTTGATTGGAAGAGTAGAACACGTGAATAAAAATTACGCTTTTGTCGTGCTTGACTCCGAGCCTTTGGGTAAGCCAAGCCTTTCGGGAAGTCCCGATGTGTGGATTGATTCTGATGATTTGCGCGGAGCCGTGGACGGAGATACGGTACGAATTACGCTTTTTAGCGATTATCGAAGCGGTCGCCGTCGCGAAGGGCGCGTAGAAGAAGTTCTCCAACGCGGACGTACGGAGTTTGTAGGAGAGCTTGAACTTTGGCCTAAATATGGAATTGTCTCGCTCGACAATCGTCGCATGTATGAAGAAGTACACATTTCTGAATCAAAACTCAAAAATGCGCAGGATGGCGATAAAGTACTGATACATATTACTCAATATCCGACTCGGTCGAGGCGAATGGAAGGTGAAGTCGTGGAAGTACTCGGGAAAGCAGGCTCGAATGAAACCGAAATGCACGCTATTTTGGCGGAATTTGGACTGCCTTACAAGTTTCCCGAAGAAATTGAAGCCGAAGCCAACGCGATTCCAGAAACCATTTCGGTCGAAGAAATTGCCCGTCGCCGCGATATGCGCGATATCCTTACGTTTACCATTGACCCCACTGATGCCAAAGATTTTGACGATGCAATTTCGGTGAAGTATTTGGACAACGGAAACTACGAAATCGGAGTTCACATTGCTGATGTAACGCATTACGTTCGTCCCAATACGGGCATTGAGCGTGAAGCTTACGCACGAGCTACTTCGGTGTATTTGGTGGACAGAACGGTACCGATGTTACCCGAAAAACTTTCCAATAATCTTTGCTCACTCCGACCTAATGAAGATAAATTGACTTTTTCCGCCGTTTTTGAACTGAACGAAGAAGCCAAAATCATAAATGAATGGTTTGGGCGTACCGTGATACATTCCGACAGGAGGTTTAGTTACGAAGAGGCGCAGGAGGTGTTGGAAAATCCCACCTCACCCCCTACCCCCCTCTCCTTTCAGGAGAAGGGGAATTTACCTCCTTCTCCTGAAAGGAGAGGGATTGAGGGTGAGGTTTTTTCGCAACCTCTCACGCTTCTTAACAAACTCGCCCATAAACTTCGAGCCGAGCGATTTGCGAAGGGGGCCGTTAATTTTGAAACAACAGAAGTGAAGTTTAATCTGGATGAAAATGGAAAGCCACTCGGGCTTTATACCAAAATACGGAAAGATGCTCACAAACTGATTGAGGAGTTTATGCTGTTGGCCAACAAGCGTGTGCCGGAGTTTATTCACCGAAAATCGAAAGACAAGAATCATCCCAACACCATGATTTACCGTATCCACGAAGAACCGGATATGGAAAAATTACGCATTTTTGCTGCGTTTACCGGACGATTGGGTTATAAAATGAAGATTGAAAATGAGAAAATTGCTGCTCAGTCGCTCAATCAACTCATGGAAGATTTGGAGGGAAAACCCGAGCAAAATGCGCTGGAGCAGTTGGCGATTCGTACCATGGCAAAAGCGCGGTACAGCACCGAAGATGTGGGTCACTTTGGATTAGCATTTAGAAGGTATTCGCACTTTACTTCACCTATTCGTCGCTACCCGGATATGATAGCGCACCGTTTGTTGCAGCATTATTTGGACGGAAAACCTGCTCCAGAACGAGCTGAATATGAACCTGCCTGCAAGCATTCATCGTCGCGGGAGCAATTGGCTGCCAACGCCGAACGGGCCAGTATTAAGTACAAACAAGTGGAATTTATGGCTTCCATGGAGCCAAATCGTGAATGGGATGGAATCATTACAGGCGTGACGGAATTTGGAATCTTTGTTGAAATTACCGAAACGGCTTCCGAAGGATTGGTACGGATGAATGATTTGAATGATGATTACTACGAACTCGACAAAGAAAATTACCGTCTTGTAGGAAAACGCTCGAAGCGGTTTTATACGTTTGGTGATGCGGTGAAAGTAAAGGTAAAAGAAACCAATATTTCGCGCAGAAGCATGGATTTAGTGTTGGCCAATGCCACACCAATGCATAGTGGTGGTTCTTTGAAAAGTGAACGTAACTTCCAACGGAGCAGTACACGTAAAGAAAAAGGAGCGGCTCCCAAGGAACGGAAAAGACGCCGATAAGTGATTGATTTTATCAGCCTTTTATGCTTTAACCCATAAAAGGCTGATAAAGTGATTAAAAGCCTTCTTTCTCTTCAGCCTTCTCTTTTTTCTTCACAGGAGCTTTGGCGGGTGTTTGAACAACCTTGGTTCCTGGTTTAGCTTTAGAAGCAGTATCCTTGGCAGCAACTTTAGGGTCTTTGGAATTTGCTGCCACTTTAGTATCCTTGGTTCCTTTTTCAGTTTTGGAGGCTTTGTCAGCTACTTTGGGTGTTTCCTCTTCCACAATTTCTTCTTTTTCCTCTGATTCTTTCGTAGCTACAACGGGAGGAGTCTTTGCTGCAGTTTTGCTGCCAGGAGCAGGGGTCGCTGTTTTGGTCGGAGCACCTTTGACGGGGGCTTTGGCCAGCGTTGTCTTTTTCGGTTTTGGACGATACAACGAATTGAACCTGTCTACGAACATATCCCGCTCTTCAAGTCCAATTGCCAATACAGCCGTTTCCTTTTTGTCTTTTGATTTGATGGCAATAAAATCATTGATTTCCTGCGTCGATGATACCATGGCGAGTTTGTCCTGCTGCCAATCGAAATAATACCATACATCGTCGGATGATTCAAGGTAAATGCTGATTTCATCACCTCGGGTACTTTTTCGGATTTCAATCATCCCTACCATCTCTGCGTTAATGTCGGTATTGCCAAGGTTGGATACCCCTATTTTCCCTACACTGTAAAACGCATTTTGGGATGGCGACCAACGTAAATTGACGCTGGATAAGACCAGCGTAGCATTGAATTTAGGCGAGGCATCAAACAAAGGTTTATAGGCCGCCGCAGTGCGAGCAATGTAGCCATCGGTTGCTTTACGGCCAATCAAGGCAGCTAATTTCGCCCCCAGGCGCTCAAAATTAGGTTCAGCAGGGTCGCTGTTTTGCTCGTCTAAGTTGGTTTGTACAATGTTTTCGGCCGCTTTGGTAATGATTTCGCGGTTGGCAGGAAAGTTAAAGGATAAAAGGCTGTTGAACCGATACGTCATGCTGTCAATATTGGTTTGCACAGAGCCTGCCGACATAAAGAGTTCTTCGCCTTCTTTCACTCCTTTCTCATTGATAAAGTTGAGTTTGCCCTGATACGTGATGGTTCCTTTCGCATCATTAAAGGTGTATGCGTTTTCTTCATCAATCAATTCATCGGGTGTTTTGGGTTCAGGAACAATGCGGAAAGACTTGGTTTTGTCGTCAAATCGCAGCAGCCCATTTGCTTCAAAAATAGTTTGGTCGTTCTTGGCTTCCTTTGCCGAGAGAAAGGTTGAATACAATCCATCAGCTCCTGCGCGGTAGTGTAACCCCACAGAAATAGGCAAATCTGACTCATTTTTGAGCGTTGGTGTTACTTTGAGGGCTGCATCTTTGGTAGGTGTTTCTTTGAACGGAATCCAAGACGCGACTAAGTCAAGGCGTTTTTTGATGATGGGTTTGACATATCCGTCAAATTGTAAATTAGGTTCGGGTGCCAGCATCGTCATGCGGCCTTTATATTGCATTCGGGGCGCAACTACAAAGTTGTCAAGCTCCACAATTTCGGCTTTGGCTACTGTGTAAGACACCTTATTTTTGGATTGCGGCAAGCGATTACTCGCCGAAGCGGTTAAGGAAGCCTGCTGTAAATTGAAGTTACCCATTTTTACCGGGATGGTATCGTTGGTAACGGTGGCGTACAAATAAGTAGCATCTCCCGTAAACTTCGTTCTGGATACCACTTGGATATTGCCGTTTTTGAGGCGGTGATACTCATTAAGTGTATCTAGCACTAAACGTGCATTTTTGAAGGGCATCATTTCTCCGTTTCGGTGAACTACCACTAAGCCTTTATCAGGCAGCACTTTGGCATCAGCGGTAGTTACGAACGGTACGCCGCCAATGTTGAGCGTCATTTTCTCAATTTCGTACAAAGCTGATGATCCGTTGAAGGTCAGGCCTTCCTGTTCTGGAGCAGTAGCTGTAAAAGTTGACGTTGCTACGTCTCCTTTCATAGCAATGGTCTTGGCGTTGATATTCCATTGGGCGCGGTTAATGGAAGTTCGATAGGCTGTAAAAGGAAATTCCATCGACGTATTTTCAAGAGAGTTCTTATTGGTCGAAATGCCTACCAATCCTTTTACTAAATTAAAGTCCACATCCACATTTTTACCTAAAAGGATAGGGCGCGTGGTATTGGTATTTGAAATGATCTTGTACTGAGACTCGCCCGCTAAAAATCCTTCTTTGTTAAATTTAATATCCTGCGATGTCAATTCGGAGTCATCACGACGCAGGAGCCCTTTTCCATATAAACCTGTGGATCGCAGCACGATACGTCCGTCTAACTTGGTGGTTCCGTTATAAAAATTAAAGGTATTGACTTTGGTTGTTAGCGACATGCTGTCGGCTTTGGGAGTCCAACGCATGGTATAATTTCGCAAATCTACTTTCGGGAAATAGGCTTTGCCAATAATAGCTTCTTTGATTTCGGCCTGCGCACCGTTGGCAATCATTGAATCCGCCATAAACAACATGCCTTCGGTGGGAATACGAGCGCTCAAGTGCGTAATTTCCCCTTGCGACCGCAACCCCTGCTTGTCCATTGTCAACTCTTTTGTGAATTTGACGTTGGTTGTTGTTCCGTACACTTTGTAGCCAGCAGCTGGAGGGATGTATTTAAAACCCAGTGAGTTGTCGGGCATAGAACGCAATTCTGCCTTGAAAGGGGGAAAGATTCCGTTAGAGTTGAATATCCCGATGAAGACGATGTCCTGCGTGGCAAGGCTGTCGTAGTCGATGGACGGAATCTTGAAAAATACTTTTCGGTCGTAAGCCAGATTTCCTCGGTCGGCTTGGTCAAAATACACCGTCATCCCTTCCGGTACATTCAAACGGGGAAAGACAGAATTTTTCTTGGCCCCTGATTTATTGGTTGGATCGTTCAGGTAAATACGCCCCGATTTTTCATAGACAATATCTCCGCCCACTTCCGCTTTGCTGCCCTTGTCATAAGCGGCTTTGGGAATATAAGTAATGTTGTCGATTTTATTCAAGTCCACAAAAAACTTGTTGTAGTTAAAGACCAAATCGCGGCCATTGAAGCGGAAATTGGCCGATACCAACAGGCCATTCATTGAAAAATCCCGATTTTTGAGGACTTTGATTTGTTTATCCGAAGGCATCGCTACGATTTTGAGGGAGTCACTGACGGTGAATTTATCCACACCTCGTATCGTCAATACGTTGTCTTTGAGATCAATACTGGCATTGGCCGTTGTGCTGTTGGCAGGATAAAGCGAAGAAATCTGAAGATTGTCAAAGTCAGCCTGTTTGTTATTGGCCAAAACGTACAAAATTCCCTTGTTGGTTAATCGTAAAAGCCCATTTTTGGGATCAGTAACCACATATCCTTCAAAGTATAACTGATTGAAAGCTGCCCGAACGGCGTTCATATCCTTCTTATAAAATTCGGTAATTTCTTCGGGAGCAAACGTAGGTGTTTTTTGTTTGGCTACGTAATTGGCTGCCATCAACAGCGGGTGAAATCCATACTGCTCGCTCATGGCCCGAAAACGTTCCTGTTTGTAGAAATTGAACGATTCAAACCGAATAGGGACCACTGTTTTGCCCGAAATAACCGAAAACTCAATTTCATTTTTGACAAAATTCCACCGCAGCATCTCGGCTTCAATGAACATCTTATGGTAAGAATCGGAGTACGGAGTATACTGAAAACCGGTACGACGATCAGCCGGTTGTGTTTTTACCAATCCTTCCGTATCGTTGTAAGAAAGTTTGATTCCTGGGTGATGCAGGGAGTCAGTTCCCAAATACGTAGTAAAGGTAGCCAACGGCGAAGTAATCAGAGAATCCGTCAGTTCAAAGCGGCGACTGCTGGATTTAAAGGCTGTTTTTCCGTTGTAACTGATGGTTATGGTAGAAGGGTCCTGGGTCAATGAGGCTCCGGATAGTTTCAGTCCTACCAACGATAATCCCCCCTGATAACGAATGTTTTTGCTTAAACCGCGTAATTGAGCATCGTTTCGATACGAAACAAACTTTGGATAAGGCGATGGGTGTCCTTTGCCGCGTTTTTTACTTTCGTATTCAAATACTCCTTCCACGGGTTGCGACAACTTCGTATCGTAATGGAGCTTTGCCTCGTCTGCGATGAGTTTTGGTAAACCAACGTTAAAGCTATATCCACTGAGGGTCACATACGCCTCGGGACTGCCGGCGGTTTCCCACGTCATTTTTCCGCCTGTTCCTACCCAAATCCCTTCCCGTACCGCCAATTTTCCGCTCGTTTGGGTAAGAGGGACTGAGTCATTGGCCGTAACCATGACCAAATTGACGTTTTTAAACTCAATAATAGCACCTGTAACGGTTGGTAATGGCTTTTTTTCGTAAGCATTTAACTTCAATACCCCTGCTGAATCGCCCACTACGTCACCCCACCCATCGTTGGCAGGAGTTGTTTTAGCAGGCTCTATCGGTTTATTCGGGTCGGGGGTACTCTCGAAACGAAAACTGTACGTGCCTTCATACGCAAACAAACGATTGAAATTAGAAGTATATATCAGTCTGTTTTCAAATAAGTTACGCGCCGTTTCGAAGTACTTTAATGAACTTTTGGTATCGTACGTCTCTATCACTTGAGCGGCGGTAGTCAAATACCCTTCCACTTCAGTGGGGACTGCATACGTCCCGTTGAAGGCGGCGTAAGTCCCGTTAAAAAACTGCTCAAAGTGAGGTGTAGTCGGTTTATAGCCTTTGGCTACCATCCGTTTGGTAATTGTAACGATACTTTTCTGATGACTTTGCGTCAAACGACTGTCCAACCACAAAGTTTCGAGGTTTTTAGCTGCCTTGATATAAGTGGGGTTCCCGCTCATGGCCATCATCTTTTGTGCGTCGGCAATAAATTGTACCGGATCGTCCGAAAGCTTGACTACCTGAGCTTTTAAACTTTGCCCAGTCAAGAATATAAGTAGGGTGAAATATAGAAAAAGCCGTTTCATACTGTCTGTGTTATTTGCGCAAGACCAATCAATACAATATAACTAAATTTAGTATCATTTTATTTTTAACAAAGCATTATGTCCGAAGATTTCCTGTACTTCTTGTGGCAATTTCAGTATTTTGATAAAACAAATTTGCAAACCGTTGCCGGTGAGTCACTTCAGACGTTGGCGGTGGGACAGCGCAATACCAATGCCGGCCCCGATTTTTTGAACGGTCGTGTCTTAATTGATGGCCTCGAATGGGTCGGAACGATTGAAATGCATCTCCGAAGCTCGGATTGGCATCGGCATACCCACAGCCACGACCGAGCGTACGACAGTGTTATACTGCATGTAGTCTGGGAAAATGATGCAATTATTCAGCGCCCCGATGGGACTTCTGTCCCCACTTTGGAGCTAAAGCCGCTGACTTCAAGGCAATTGCTTTACAAATACCAAGCCCTGACGGAAAGCAAAGAGGTGATTCCCTGTGCCAGTCAATTTGCAACTTCTGCCGAAATTCAAAAACTGTCTATGCTCGACCGAGCATTAATGCAACGACTTGAGCGTAAAGCAGCTGCAGTTCATGAAATGTTGGAACGCAACCATCAGGATTGGGAAGAAACGGCCTATCAATTATTGGCTCAAAACTTTGGGTTTAAAATCAACGCCGAACCAATGCTTCGATTGGCACAGGGATTGCCGCTGAAAGTCCTCCAAAAACACCGCGATAATCTTACTCAAATGGAAGCACTTCTTTTGGGACAGTCGGGTATGCTGCCTGCAATCGAAAACACGGATAATTACGTAGATATACTGCGACGGGAGTATGATTTTTTGTCGGCAAAATATTCCCTGAAACCGCAGCAACTTCGGGCACACGAGTGGAAGTTCCTGCGATTGCGCCCTGCCAATTTTCCTACAGTGCGTTTGGCTCAATTGGCCACTTTAGTACAGCGCCAACCGAGTTTGTTTTCGTTGTTTATTCATACGGAGACTCTTAAAATGTTGCAGAATGCCTTGCGTGTGGAGCAGTCAGGATATTGGCAAAAACACTATCAGTTTCAAAAAGAAGCTACCGGCAAAGTCCCTGCTTTGGGAAAAACATCGGTAGAAAATATCATTGTCAATACGGTTGTGCCGTTGTTGGTGGCTTACTCAGAAGCAAAGGACAGTCGACTGTTTTTAGACAAAGCATTGGAACTTTTGGAACAACTTCCTGCCGAGCAAAATCACATAACCGAGATGTGGGAAGGATTAGCGTTGAAAACGAAAACAGCATTTGATTCTCAGGGAGTTATTGAGCTTTATAATAATTTTTGTTCTGAAAAACGATGTTTGAATTGCGGCATAGGAACGGCACTTTTGAAGTCTTAATTAACCATTTGATAAATAGTTGAAATAATCAGATGGCATCTTTGTATTTTTGCAGGTTTTCTTAGCTACCCCATAACTTCCATGTACCGTAACCTATTTCCTGCCTTTTTAGTAAGTGTCAGCCTGCTTGTTTTTTTTGCCTTTCGTGGAGACGATGAATTTGTTCCAACTTTTCAGAAAATTAATGATGATGTCCTCAAAAACAGCCGCGCTTATGAAACATTGGGCGATGCTACTTCTACCATCGGGCATCGTTTGACAGGTAGCCCCAATGGGGCAAGAGCAGAATTATACGCTTTCAATCTGTTCAAAAAATACGGCTATGCCGACGTAAAATTTCAATCGTTTGAAGTGGAATCTTGGATGCGGGATACGGTTACGCTCGATGTCGTTCCTAATAAAAGTGATAACTTTCGTACGGTACCCGTCGTGGCCTTGGCACATTCTCCCGTTCAGGCAAAGGTGAGCGGACGTATTGTGGATGTAGGAAATGGATTGGAGGAAGACTTTGAGGCGGTAAAAGATCAGATTAGAGGTAAAGTAGCCTTGGCCAATATCGGATTGGTGAATGGCAAACCGGGTCAAAAAAACCTGCATCGCTCTGAAAAAACGGCTTTGGCCATTCAATACGGTGCTACAGGGATTATCACTGTTAATCAAGTGCCGGGAAATGTACTTCTTACGGGTACTGCTTCAGTAACGGGGTCGTTGATTGCTATTCCTGCCGTGAATATTTCGAAAGAAAGTGGTGAAGAAATTCGCAATTGGATGAAGGTCGATACCGATTTACACGCCATTGTTGACATGCGCAACGTGAGTAAGAAAATCAAAGTACGGAATGTAATAGCCACTATTCCCGGAAAGTCTGACGAGCGCATCATCATCGGAGGGCATTTAGATTCGTGGGATTTAGCAACCGGAGCCTCTGACAATGGCCTTGGTTCTTTTACCATTATGGATATTGCACGTACCTTCAAAACCCTGAAAATAAAACCCAAACGGACCATAGATTTCGTGCTTTTCATGGGAGAAGAGCAGGGGTTGCTCGGTTCTCGCCAAGTTGTCAAAGAATTGATCAAAACCAAACAGGTGGATAAGGTGAAGTTCATGATGAACCTCGACATGACCAATAATGTGTACGGAATGAATGTGGGAGGACGGGACGAATTGATTCCTTTCTTCCAGTCGGTGGGGGAACAGATTAAGAAAGTGGATGGCAATTATGCCAATGCCGTCAGCAGTCGGGCAGGGCTTCATTCTGATCATCAGCCTTTTATGCTGGAAGGTATCCCGACGGGTGCACCTGCGGGACGTCTCGGCCCTAACGTATTTGGCTGCTACCACGCCAATTGTGATAATTTCAACCTCATCAACCGGGAAGAAATGGTCAATGGCGTACGATTCTCGGCTATGCTTCTCTACGCTCTTGCCAATGCCAATGACTTACCTGCCAAAAAATTAGACAGCTACAAAACCCGCGATTTGCTCATCGCCCAAGGCCTTAAAAAAGAATTGATTTTGGGGAAAGACTGGAAATGGGGTGAGAATTAAAAATAATTTTATGTCAAAATACAAAATATAAATAAGCGGAAACTATATATTAGTTCCTCATAAATACATTTAATTTGAGAAAACTCAGAAGCTAAAAATTACTCGGCAAATAGAAGCTGAAATTATCTAAATTGTTTCAAATATTTGATTCATAATTTTTATTAAATAGAGCGTCTTGCCTAAGAACTCAAATTGTTCAGTAGAAGTCCCGTTTAAATTAAATATATATACATTTTTATTTAACTCCGAAATAATGTTATGTGGTAAATTATCTAATTCCTCCTCATCGCAAAATAAGATTATTTTCTTTCCAAGCCCATAGGCATAACCAAGTTCTGTCAATGAGGATGATAACCGAATTTTATCTTTTTCATTAGGATATTTCATTTTGGGATATAACAATACAAAATATTTACTTTTTGCGATTGCTTCAAAGGTTTTTTCATAAATACCTGGCCGTATAAACTGTTTATAATTTTTAGAAATGTCTGTATGTTCACATGTTGAATATTTTGTTTTAAGTCCAAACTTTTGAAGCATTTCTGATAGCTTAACTGACAAATTACGGTTTGTTTGGTATGTCACCTCCGCAGACTCTTCCGAAGAGTTATTGTAAGTAAGAGGAACTGATAAGAAATAGTCAAATCTATATAAACGAACATCCTTATTAATGCCTCGTTCTCTTACTTTCTCAATAGTTTTCCCCAATTCTTCTAAAGTAAATTTCCCCAGCCCTTTGGGTATTTTTATGAAATTTTGATCACGCCTTTCTAAAAAATCAATAATTGCATTGTCAATTTTAGTTTCTAAACCCTTAATTTCATCATGAATTATACATTTGTACTTTTTCAGAGTGTCAATTTTTTCTTTATTATCAAGTTTCAATAATAAAGCAGTTCCACAAAAAAGAGTACCTTCTTCTCTGACATTGTAATAAACACCTAATGCAATTTGATTAATTTGATCTTTGTTGAAAAATAAAATTAATCTTAAATACCGTTGATTCTCGTTGACTCTCAACGGTTTTGTTTCCAAATAAATACCTCCTTCTTTATTTTTTACAATTTTATATTCTCCTGTATAACTATTCTTTTCCCCTTTCCTGTTGATGTTCCCTATTTCAATGATGTTTTCCTTAAATTCGACAAGGGACTCTTTAATTCCATATTTCTTAAGTAAAGAATCTTCATTTTTTAATTCTGACTGTTCCCAAAAACAATACAAAGCCCAATTGTTTTGTTTTAAAATTGCTCTTTCATGTATTGCTTCTGGATATATAGCATCATTGTAGTTGTTTGTATAATCTAATTCGTTTCTATATTTTTCTTCAAAAAGAAATGCAAAAACTCCTTTAATTGTCTCTGTCTTAATCTTTCCTTTAAGTTTTCCATCATTAAGATAGGCATATCTATAAATATCCTTATATAAAATCGAAAAGTTACTGAGGAGAGGCGCATTTTTTAGTGGATTCTTCTCAAAATACCTTAATTCTGCATATCTACTTCCTACGGTTTCTTTAGACTCGCCACTTAGAAACTCTCCAACTACACGCCAATATCTTGACTCTGACAAGTTTTCATCACTAAAAACCTCTCCTGTTATATTATGATAGAATTTAGGGAAGCATTCTTTAATCCTTTCAAGAAACAATTTTGCACCATTCGTTGAGAATTCGACATACTTACCCATACTAAAAAATGTTCATTTGATGAAAAAAAAGGAAAATGTTGCATAAAATAAGACAATTAAAATGGAAAAAACGAGAAAAAATAAGAAATATTTTAGAAATAAAGTAAATATTAAATCCAATACAAAACCCCTGTTTTGTATTGGATTTATTACTCTTTTTGTCCCCATAAACTAAATATCAAATAACCCATGAAAAATTTAATGCGTTTTATTAACGAGCTAAAGCTGGAAAATCGGTACTTATTGGCATTAATTGCAATTTTGGGACTTTGCTTAGTTTGCATTGCCTTAATTGTTCCAGAAGACTGGAAGTTTATTAAAGAAGCCCTAAGCAAATTAGGCTCGGCGGTTCTAATAGGTGGCGTAATACATTTTTTAGAACATTGTTTTCTTAGACATTCTGAAGATGAGCAACGAAAAATTGATTTAAAAATAGTGCTTGAAGACCTTAAAAACCAAATTCTTGATGAAGTACAGCAAATAGTTGACGAGTCAGGCAAGAACCTTATTGGTAACTATACGTTAACCAAATACGATATTAAAATAATGACAGAGAGACTTTTACATAAGTATCTTCCAGCAAATAAACACTTTGAAAATGTGGGGTTAGCAGATATTCTTCCACGCTTTGATCTTGATGGTTTTTTTAGTGATGTGCGCAAAAGAAGAAATACTCGAATTCGTTTTTCGGTACTTCATTTACCTTTTACTAACCGAACTGAAAACGAGATTTATAGAACAATTGTGGAAGATGGAAATAGTGTAGAAATTTTGATATATGATAAGTATGCTAAAGAAGCATTAAAAAAACGAGTTGAATCTCTCGGAAAAAATGATTGGTGGGAGCTCAAAAAGGCCATTGAGATGGATGAAAAAATGTTGAGAAGTCTTCGTAATCGCCTACCAAATCAATTTAAAGATAAACTTAAAGTGAAAATTTATAAAGGATTTATTTCAGCTAGCATTTATGGTGTTGGTGAAACTTACTGGTGTGGCCTATATTTACAAGACCGTTCGGCTTTAGAAGGTACAATGTTGAAAATTCAAGGTACTTCAAGTACATTTTTCCATGATATAGATCATCATTTTGAGTGTATGTGGAATGCATCCACTACCATTGATTTAAATTGGTTTTTGAAGCAACATGAAAACTAATATGGTAGCGGTAAAAGTATTTTTACCGCTACCATTTATCAATACACTTTCACTTTTCCGCCTCCCGAATAACTCCGAAAATCGCCTGAATACATCGCATCGGCCGAAACGGGCCCAAGGGTGAATGTACCTTTGGTGATAACGCGAACCATGTAATAAAACGTCTTTTCGACGTTGTTGGCGGTAGTGTAATAGTTGATGCGGTCGTCGCGAATATCGAAATGATCGGGTGTTGTGGGGTTCTTAATCCAAGGCATATCACGCGGCTCAGTCAGGCGCGGGTTTTCAACTTCAAAAGCTGCCGGAAGCAAATCCGTCACCACCACGTTTTCAACGGGTGAGCCGTCAGTGCTTGTCAATGTAATTTTGACAACAACCAAATCATTTTGGTGGAAAGCGCTGAGTGGCTGTCCGTTGCGGTTCAGGAACTGCTTGCGTACGCGCAATCCTGCATCTTCCTCTACATAAGCGCCTGTGGCACTTAAACCTTCAGACTGAGCAAACCAATACAACGAGCCTTTGCCGGAAGCAGTAATTTGTAATTTTTGATTTAGTGGTTTAGTGATTATTAAGTCTTTCCCGTCAAATTTACTCACTACTCGCTTCTCGCTACTCACTACTGCCGTTACCGTTGAACCTGCATTTTTCTTGGCCAATTTTCCCAAAGCTAAAAACGAGAACGCCGCTTCCTGAGTATTAAGATAGGCGGTTGAATTAAGTGCCTGCGATAATCGACGCGCTAACGTTGGAATTTGAATGTTGTTGGGGTCGGTTTCGATTAAGGTATTCAAGGTCAACGCTATATTTCGAATAGGCGAAGCAAAACTGCCGCTTAATTGGCGCGATGAGCGAGTTTCGGCAAGCGTAGCCGGCAATAACGCGTAATAACTTCGTTCGTCACCGATTTGCTTGAACGCCGCCGCTAATAGGTAGCGGGTATCCGAAGTCAACAACTGCTGATTTTGTTTGTAATAATTCATGGAAGCGCGGTTGGCTTTACCACCCAACGCCAAAGCATACAGCGAATACAGCGACGAACGACTTCCAATCGTCACTTGGGTATAGCCGCTTGCCTCATCGTAAACATAATCATATTCGGTAGCGGGAGTACCTGTTTTTACCGTCAAATAGTTCAACATCCGACCTACAGCTGATTGATTGATTTCAAATCCGGCACGTTGGGCTTCGAGCAGGAAATGCGTGGCGTAGGCAGTTCCCCAAGGCGATTCTTCGGTTCCTGCGGGCCAGTAACTTACCGCCCCATTGGGCAACTGCATACTTTCAACCTTTTGAATAGCCGCCTGCACATTGAAGGTAGGGTTAAAATCGCTTTCGCCCGTTTTGACTACGTACGTTTTGGGGGCAATGGATTTGGCAATATCAGCAAAGTACAGCTGCGGAAAAGCCTTGGAAATCGTTTGCTCAATACAACCGTGCGGATAACCCAACAGATAATCCAATGCCTTGGCATACTGCACCATAGGCGAACGACTCACTACCAATTTGCTGCTCACCGTGGAAGGAATAAAACCATTGCCGCTTAAATCAACGGTTCCTGCGCTTCCTCCCGCAATTATGCCTGATTGTGATGTTTTTAACAGCGAAGTCGCAGGGCGAATGGTTAATTCGGTTTTTTCAACAAATTTCTCCTTGCCATTATTTACTGTCACGGTTACGCTGCCCATCCCCATTGCTTGGGCGGCTTTGACCACAAAAGCCGTACGACTTTCCTTTTCAGGCGCAATGCTCAGCGTTTGAGTTTTGCCCTGAAGATTTTGAAGTTGTCCGTTTACGCTGATACTCACTTGGACATTAGCGGCTGTTTTCTCCGTATTCGTTACGTTAACCGGGACAATTAACTCATCATCAGGGCTGAGAAAACGCGGCAAAGCTGTGCTGATCACAATAGGGTCAGCAACTTTCATGTTTTTGTTGCCTGACCCAAACGCATTGTCTTTGTAAGCCACTGCCATAATGCGCAAATCGCCCGAAAACTGCGGAATATCCACTTCAAATTCTGCTTCTCCGTCAAAACCTGCGTCTATTTGTCCCGACCAATAGGCCACCAAATTGACACGTCCGTTAGAAAGCGGATTGATGCGTTTTTCCAAATCGTATCCGTCACCCCCCACACTGCTCGCTGAAGCCAACGAAAGTTCGGGGAAAAGGAACGGATATAAATCGTGGCTATTGACTTCCAAGGCCCGTTTTTGATAGAAAAATCCGTGAATGTCAGGCGTTTGGAAATTTTTGATTTGCAGGATGCCTTCGTCTACCACGGCTATCGTCACCTGCGCATTACGAGCCGTTTTTATCCTGATTTTTTGTTTGGTTTTGGAACGGGATTTTTCCACGGCAACAATTTCCACGGGCAATTTGGTATCATCGTCTTCGACCTTGACCGAAGCAAAACCGTGCGCTACGGTAAGCGGCAAATTAGAATTGTCCAAAGGTCGAATCAGCGTAGCCGTGATGAAGGCATTCGGTAAATGTTCACTTCCTACTGAAAAACTGAATGCCGCCGACTTGTTATCCGTCTCCAAATAGTGATGCTCCAGCACTTTGTTGCGCTCAACCGTCACCAAAAGTTTACCCACAAAAGGTGTTTTAAACAATACCTTGGCTTTGTCTCCTACTTTATAATTAGGTTTGTCAAATTCCATTAACACTTCGCCTTCGTTGCTTACCTCAAACGAAGAGGCCGATGTGCTGCCCCAACCATAGGCGTAAAAATTAATCACCGAATACCCCGTACTGCCAACACGCCGTATTCTGACTTCGTATTCTCCCGAAACGGTAGGCACATAACGAACCTCCGCCAGTCCATTTTTGAAAGAAACCACGTTGGAATACACTATTTTCTCCCGTTTTTTGGAAGCATAGCGAAGTTGGTCATTTTGTTTTTCAACCACGGTTTGGTAATCCATTCGGATAACTTCAACTTGGGCCGTGGCGGTCGCTTTGGGCTTACCGTCTTTGTCCACAGCCACGAGTCCAATGGGGACGGGAGCGTTGAGGCCCACGTAATTGTCCGCCATTTTTACCCCGTAAAAAACATCCTGCGTAAAAACATCAAAGCGTTTGAGACGATTCACGGGACGTCCCGTTTCGTCAAAAACGGTTAC
The DNA here is from genome assembly GCF_027484545.1 of Runella sp. Lineage (GTDB taxonomy): Bacteria > Bacteroidota > Bacteroidia > Cytophagales > Spirosomataceae > Runella. Next base: position 18,739 of record NZ_JAIXST010000305.1, read on the forward strand.
GTATATTTTTCCTTCCAATACGCCCAAATCCTGATACTCGGCGGGAAGCGGAAACGTTTCTTTTGCCAAGCCATTGTCATCCGTGACTCCCTGTCTGACAACGCTCTCGAATTTTGTAGCGTTGTCAGGCATGTCGAAAATGTATTCTTTGTATCTGTCCGCAAAAAAGGCTTTTCGTTTGAGCGAAAACTCCATTTCATAATTACGGCCCGACGCAGGAGGTCCAAATAAATTGAGGGCCGTGGCGTTAAGGGAGATAGCTTGTCCGGTGCGGTAAAATTCCTGATTGGTTTTGGCATCTACCTTGATGCGGTCGGGCATAAATTCCTCAATGTTCAGCTTTTTGGAAGCCAGCAGTACATCATTTCCGTTGTACACTTCCACGCTGTAGCCACCCGTCACGGCGGCTTTGTCGAGCACCAACGACGTTTCTACGGCTCCTTCGCTATTGGTATTCAATCTGTATGATTTTAACTCTTTACCGTTGGGCAATAACACTTTGATTTTCAACGGAATCTCTCCCACACTTTTCCAGGTTTGCTGACGCACAACGGTGTTAAAATGAATGGTTTCGCCGGGGCGATAAATATCACGGTCGCCATAAATAAATGCCTCAAAACCCGACGTATTATCACGCTTGCCTTCCACTTCAAAACGAGAAGTTTCGACTTGGGTATCTTCTAAAAACAGGTAGTTAAAATCGTCGTCGATGTTGTTTTTGGAGGGAGCCGTTTTTGCTATCACCATGGCAATGGTGAAATTGGGAGCTTTCTCGGAAAGTTTTTCAAATTTAGCGACCCCTCGGCTATCGGTTCGACCCGTCAGTACCGTTTGGTTGTTGGAAGATATAAGGCTGATTTCCAGATTATCAAGCGGTTCGGCGGTTTTGATGGAATTGGCAAAAACCCAAAATTCATCCTGCCCCTGCTTAGCAATCAGTCCAATGTCCGATAAAGACACCATTTTCACGGCCCGTTGGTATTGTTCGTCCTTGGACTGAACAGTGACGACGTAAATCCCCCGAAAGGCATTAGGGGCATCGGGCAAGCCCAAATTAAGTGCGGAAACGCCCTTTACTTTTGGTAAATTGTCGGTTTCGATGGTTTTGTCAACAATAATGTCGCTATAAACCTGATTGTAATCGTCTTCATAAGTATAATTGCCCGTTGGTCCCCAATTGTCTTCGCCACCTAAGTTTCCGTATTCTTCGTAGCGATTGGTACGCAGGTATTGCAAAATGTTGTTTTCGTAAATCTTCGCAATTTTGACCTGAACTTTGGGGATATTCACCACCTGCACGCCTACGTTACGTGCACCTTTGGAAGACAGATAAATGGCTTTTTTATTGACAAATGAAATACTCGCGGGCATATTACCAAAAAACAAATCCTTCGTGATTTCTTCTTCCAAATGCGCTCCCAATACGCCTTTGACTTGGTCGGTCAGAGTTAAAACGTAGGTGTCCGTTTCATTAAAATCACCGCGAATAGTGAAGCCGTTTTCGGTCAATTCGGCCTTCGTTTGTACCGCGGGCTGAATAGAATAATACGAAGCTAAGTCCACATTTTGAAGCTCTTGTGTGGTGATAATGCGTACTACGCCGCGATAGTTTTCAAAGCCCGTTTTTACGTCTTTTACCTCCAGCGTTGTTGCAGATGGAATGGTGCCGGAAAGCTTGATTTCTTCTTTGGTCGTGTAAGCAGTGTTGGGGACTTTAACCCCTTTTTCAACCGAAAATTCCAAAGGTTGTTCGTTTTTGTCAGCCGCTGCGTCGTTCAAAACCACCGTAATTGCCTCTGAGGGTTGGGTTTGAGTGGTGGAAGAACGAAAAGACTTATCTTCACTTTTTACCTTCAATTTGCTAACTACTTCGTTTCCGTTGACACCGTAATTGAAATGCAGTTTGGTTTTGGCCAACGGTTTGCCCGATTCGCGCGATTTGGTCCAATAGGTCTCGGCATCCGTCAATTGAAGATACGGCGTATGAAATTCTATCTCTTCGCCCGAAACGCCGTATTTTTTGTCGGTGGTTTTCTTGGCCAATTCTTTGCTCAACTCCGCTCGGTATTCAGTAGCGGGTTCAAAGCCGCTGGCGGGGGAGAATATTAGTTCGTTGGGAGCTGTCCATTTGAATTTTCCCGCCACGGCAGGGATAAATTCCACAAATTTGGTGGATTCCCAACTGTTTAGTTCTGACGCGGGCACAATGTCTTTATTGAAAGTAAAGACCAGATTTTGAGCCAAATTGATTTCATCCTCAAAATTTCGTCCCACTACCCGAATTTCGTTGAGTTTTCCACATTGAGTGAGGAATAGTGTGGAAAAAAACAGGAAAATGGAAAACGGAAAACGGAGAAAGGAAAAAGAACGACTGAACGGCGTTTTCATTTGACAATGGGTTTTGGGAGTTTAGGCAATAAAACGATGAAATTACGGGAAATTGTTGACAGCGAACAACAAAAAATCGGCACATTTATTTGGCGGTCTCATTAAGCACTTAACTATACGGTTGTGGGGTTTACACCACGTTCTTTGGGGTGTTTGCCACCTTTATTTTTAAGCTTGACAGTCTCGTTTTTGCTTTGCGTCAACCTTCTTATCTTTACGACTATGCAAATCAATAAATGGCGACTTTTCGGGCTTCATTATGCCTTCGTTTTTACGGTTCTATTTTTTTGGACTTTTACGGTTACACATAGATACGGCTATAATGGCGGGGATTGGTTTCATTGGGTTTCATTCATTTGGCCTTTAGTTGTTAGGGCTTTATTTTTAGAGAAAGATGCTCCCGTGTTAAATGCTCTGTTGCTTACACTATTTGCAACCTTTTTTTATTTGTTTATTTTTCAGGATTTAATTCAAAAGCGCTTTAAACGTTTTGCAATTAAATTTTGCCTGTTCCTTGGGTTCTTGCTATTACTTCAAATCGTTCTTTGGGCTTTTTACGATTGGTTGCTGTTTAATTACACTTACGAATATGAAAAAAATCAAGCATGGATAGAGACTCAAAAAAATAATGGCAACCTCTTTCGTCCATTTTTTTCTCTTTTAGCAGATTCTTTTAAAATTCTTACTCACAACGGATTTGCGAATATGCTGCTTATGTTTGGGATAGAAGATATTATCTTTTATTTCTTATACACCGCCTTCTTCACCCTCATTATGTACGTTTGGCAAAGCCGCAAGCGGGAAGCAGAATTGGAAAAACTGCAACGGGAAACCGAAATTCAATCCCTGAAAGCGCAGTTGAATCCGCATTTTTTGTTCAATTCACTCAATACCATTTACAGTTCGGCGCTGACTGAAAAAGATACCTCGACGGCGCAATTGGTCCAACAACTTTCGGGGATTTTGCGGCACAATGTTGAAGAAGTGCAGCAGGAGAAAACGGATATTCAAAAAGAAATGGCATTTATTGAAAAATACGTGGCTCTCCAACGCGCCCGCTTGCCCGAGCATCCCAATGTATCTATTCAATCTCAACTTTTTTGGGATCAGGAATCCGCTGAAATTGCGCCGTTGCTGCTGATTCCGTTTGTTGAAAATGCGTTTCAGTATGGGGTGAGTATTGACGAACCCAGTTTTGTGAAGGTGGACTTACGCGTGGAAGACCGAAAATTGCACCTCAAGGTAACGAATAGCATTACCACTCACCATGAAGAGAAGAAAGGTGCAGGAACGGGTTTGAAAAATGCGGAAAAACGCTTGGCGTTGCTTTATACTGACCGATATTCGTTGCGGTGTGAACCACAAAAAGATACATTTGAACTCCATTTGACCATTGACTTATAATCGATGAAAATTTCCTGCATTGCCATTGACGACGAACCAGCCTCCTTGACTGTCATTGAGCAATATGCTGAATGGGTACCGTTTTTGTCGTTGAAAAAGACCTTTGTAAGCGTAAAAGAGGCGTTGTCTTTTCTTAAAAACGAGCGCGTGGATTGTGTTTTTTTGGATGTAAAAATGCCTGATTTACTCGGTACGGAGTTGGCCCGTATTCTTCAGGGCCAAACACAGATTGTCTTCATAACGGCGTATTCGGAATATGCCGTGCAGGGTTTTGAAGTGCAGGCCCTTGATTATCTGCTGAAACCCATTGAATTTGACCGCTTTTTGCAAACGGCAAATCGGGTTCATGCGCAATTGAGTCAGCGCGTGGAAGGGCAAAGTTCAATTTTTGTAAAAGAAGGCTACGATTGGGTCCGTGTGCAACTCAACGAAGTGCAATACATTCAGTCGGATACCAATTTGCTGTTTATTTACGAACGTAATCGTCGGGTCATTACGCGCATGACCATGACCGAAATGCTGAGTCTATTGCCGGCAGAACGGTTTATTCGAGTCCATAAATCGTACATTGTAGCGGTAGACTCCATTCAAAAAATAGAACGCCATCAGCTTGCTTTGGCAAAAGCAACTATTCCGATTGGGGAATTGTATCGGGATGGGTTGGAGCGGTTGTTATTGAGGTAAAATTAAAAAGCCGCCCAAGAATAGGCGGCTTACTGCCGTTGGTGGTGGTTTTCACCGCCAACTTGCGAGGATTAGAAACTTGACGGTGATAACACCGTCAAGGGCAAAATAGTGACAAAATTATATCTCCCTACACCAATTCCCCATACAACGCTTCCCGTTGCGCTTTTACGCGCGAGTCGGCGATGTATTCGTCGTAGGTCATTAGCTTATCAAGGATGCCGTTTGGCGTGATTTCGATGATACGGTTGGCAACGGTTTGGATAAACTGGTGATCGTGCGAGTAAAACATCATCGCTCCTTTAAATTCAATTAAGCCGTTGTTGAGGGCGGTGATGGACTCCAAATCCAAGTGGTTGGTAGGGTCATCGAGGGTTAAGAAATTGCCCGAAGTAAGCATCATTCTCGACAACATACAGCGCACCTTTTCTCCTCCGGACAAGACACTCGCTTTTTTGAGTGATTCTTCGCCCGAGAACAACATCCGTCCTAAAAATCCGCGAATAAAGCTTTCGTCTTTTTCTTTGGAAAACTGACGCAACCAATCCACCAAGTTATCGTCAGTTTGGAAGAAGTAATCATTGTCTTTGGGGAAATACGCGTTGGTAATCGTCACTCCCCATTTGAAATCTCCCGAATCAGGTTTGATTTGTTCGTGTAAAATATCAAACAAAGCCGTAATAGCCAGCGTATTACGTCCGATAAAAGCCACTTTGTCTTCCTTGTTAAGGCGGAAGGCAACATTTTCAAATAGCTTGGTCCCGTCTTCGGCTGTTTTGGAAAGACCTTCCACTTGTAGCACTTGGTCACCGATTTCGCGTTCGGGTTTGAAGTTGATGTATGGATACTTGCGTGACGAAGGTTTGATTTCGTCCACGTTCAATTTATCCAACATCTTCTGACGGGCCGTTGCCTGTTTGGATTTCGCAACGTTGGCGCTGAAGCGGCGGATAAATTCCTCCAATTCTTTGCGTTTCTCGTCCGATTTCTTGTTTTGGTCGGTGCGTTGTTTCAACGCCAATTGGCTTGATTCGTACCAGAATGTGTAATTACCACCGTATAACTGAACTTTGCTAAAGTCAATATCCACCACGTGCGTACACACTTGGTCGAGGAAGTGACGGTCGTGAGAAACAACGATGACGATGTTTTTGAAGTTGGTCAAAAAGTTTTCCAACCACATGACGGTTTCTACGTCCAAGTTGTTGGTAGGCTCATCAAGCAGCAAAATGTCCGGATTTCCGAATAATGTTTGTGCCAACAAAACCCGTACTTTTTGGCTTGGGTCCAAGTCGGTCATTTGGGCATAGTGAAGGTCTTCTTTGATACCCAAACCGCTTAACAGAGAGGCCGCTTCCGGTTCGGCTTCCCAGCCATTCAATTCGGCAAATTCTGCTTCTAAATTGGCTGCTTTTTCGCCGTCTGCGTCGCTAAAGTCTTCTTTGGCGTAGATATCGTCTTTTTCCAACATAATGTCATACAGGCGTTTATGGCCCATCATGACCGTGTTCAGCACTTGAAATTCGTCAAACTCAAATTGATTTTGTTTCAAAACTGCCATCCGTTGTCCCGGAGTGATAGAGACGCTACCCGATTGCGGGTCAATATCACCTGACATTATTTTCAGAAGTGTGGATTTCCCTGCTCCGTTGGCACCGATTACGCCGTAACAGTTGCCGGGATTGAATCTAATATTTACATCGTCAAAAAGCACCCGTTTACCGTAGCGCAACGACACATTTGATACCGTTAACATCGAATAAAATAAAATTTTCTGTGAAAGATGGTACAAAAATACGAATTTTTCGGGGGAATGTTGGTACAAATTGAGTGACTGTTTGAGGCGGTTTACTGGAAAAATTGGTTAAAATTCGGGCTTTGCGTACGTTTGTAGTCAACCGACACTTCTTCATCCACAAACACAACGAACTTGAACTACGAGACTCTACATTCGCTTTCTCCGCAGGAATTACACACTTGGGCGTTACAACAGGATCAAACCGACCCACTTCGTGCTTTTCGTGACCGGTTTTTTATTCCGGAACGCGAGGGAAAGCCATTGACTTATTTCTGCGGAAATTCCCTTGGACTGCAACCCAAAACGGCTCGTGCGGCTATTGATAAAGAATTGATTACGTGGCAAAATCACGGTGTAGAAGGCTGGTTTGAAGGAGAAGAATCGTGGTTGTCGTATCATCGTTGTTGCCAACAATCGTTGGCCAAAGTGGTAGGGGCTTTTCCGGAAGAGGTTTGTCCTATGAACCACCTGACGGTCAATCTGCACTTGATGTGGGCGTCGTTTTACCAACCTACTCCAAAACGGTATAAAGTGTTAACAATCGCCGGGGATTTTCCTTCTGACCAATATGCAATTGAAACCCACCTGAAATTTCGCGGTTATGACCCTGCGGAAGCACTTATTGAGGTAAGCCCGCGAGTCGGTGAATATATCATTCGTACGGAAGATTTGCTGACATCTATTGAGCAAAACGCCGATGAACTTGCTTTGGTTTGTATGAGTGGGCTGAACTATTACACAGGGCAGGTGTATGATATGAAGACCATTGCTGCCAAAGCGCATAGTTTAGGTATTTTGGTTGGGTTTGACTTAGCGCACGCCGCGGGCAATGTTTCTCTTCAGCTCCACGATTGGGGCGTTGATTTTGCGGTTTGGTGTTCGTATAAATACCTCAATTCGGGTCCAGGGGGCGTGTCGGGAGTTTTTGTTCATGAAAAACATCATCATTCCAACATGATACGTTTGGCAGGTTGGTGGGGGTATGACGAAGCACGGCGTTTTGAAATGACCAAAGGATTTGTTCCAATGAATGGGGCTGCCGGTTGGCAATTAAGTACGCCTAACATTATGGCCCTAGCAGTTCACCGGGCCTCGTTAGCTATTTTTGACGAAGCTGGTATCGAAAATTTGCGCCAAAAAAGTGAAGCGTTGACGGGGTTTTTAGAGTTTGTGATTCAGCGAGTTAATCTAAGGGCAGGATACGAAAAAATTCGGTTAATCACTCCTATTGACCCGGTTCAACGAGGAAGTCAATTGTCATTGTTGATTGATGAAGGGGGAAAACAACTCTTCGATAAGTTAGTAGAAAACGGCATTATCGGCGATTGGCGCGAGCCGAATTGCATTCGACTCACGCCCGCGCCGCTTTACAATACGTTTGAGGAAGTATGGAAAGTAGGGAATGTGTTGGGTTCTGTACTTTAATCCCTATTTCAAGTCCGCTAATTTGCTTAAATCAATATCGCCCAACACTGACTTGATTTTGTCAATGCTGACACCATTGCCTTCAACCTGTACGATGTAGCGATTGGCAACGATAACCGATATTTCGCCGTTTTTAGATTGGGTATCGTATTTTTCAAAGGCTTTATGGCCTTGATATTCAGTGGTTTTTTCGTAACCATTGTCAGTTTCTTTATCAATCGAAGCCATTGACCAAGCGGCCATGCCCATGAGTGCTACGCCCATTCCTGCTACATCCGTAATGTTAACATCAATGTCTTGGCCACTATCATCACGGTAGGATGCTTTGGCAGTGGAAACTCCAAAGCCCATCGCAGAGGTTTTTTCGCTAGATGCTTCTTTGCGTTTAATTCCATCGGCATCTTCGGGCAGTAAAGCTTTCAGCAATTTAGGGTCAATGGTTTCTTTTGGTCCTTCTTTTGACATTTTTTCGGCTTCACCGGCCATTTTTTGGAGTGCCTCCAAGCCGTTTTTAGGCTCTTCTTTGGCTTCCTCTTCTTTAGTCTCTTCTTCTGATTTACTGGTGCAATTCCACAGAATAACGGTTAATGAAAGAAGCAGGGCAAGAAATTTCATCTTTTTCATGTGTATTTTTCAGAGTTTATGAATAAAAAAAGGGGAACTTTATGTTCCCCCAAAATTACGTTTTTTCTGTAATCACATTACTTTCACCAAATTAAAATTACTAATCGGTTATGACTTTACAGTAGTAGAATCAATCCGATTGGCCTCTTCGGCCAATTTATCGGTGAAAATAAATTGCTCTTTATCCTTATTTTTGAAAGCATACGCTAAGAATACAATGCCTAAGACGATGGCCGGGATACTCAAAATTTGCCCCATATTAAATTGCAGTTCGTTTTCAAAGGCCACTTGGTTTTCTTTGAAAAACTCAAACACAAACCGCAATCCAAACACCCAAATCAGGAAAATACCCAGCAGTAAGCCTTGTGGGGTTTGAGTTTTACGTTTATTCCACATCCAAAACAGCAGGAAGCATAAAACCAAACACGCCATTGCTTCGTACAATTGAGCCGGGTGGCGCGGATACTGCGTAAACTCGAAGTTGCGAGTGAAAACAAACGCCCAGGGAACATCCGTTACTTTACCCACGATTTCTGAATTCATAAGATTTCCCATGCGGATAAAGCAACCTGCCAAAGCTACTACAATCACAATGCGGTCTACTACCCACAAAAAATTCATTTTCTTGGCACGGGCGTAGAAATACAATCCTAATAAAATTCCAATGGTAGCCCCGTGGCTGGCCAAACCTGCAAAAGGCGGCGTAATTACCTGAAGAGGATTGTTGAGTAATACTTCGGGTTCGTAAAACAAAAAGTGACCCAACCGAGCTCCGACCACCGTTGTGATGACCATGGTGAGCAAAAGCGAGTCAAGAAGTGTTTCTTTCAGGCCTTCTTTACGAAATATGTGGGCCATAATGCGCTGACCTACCAAAAAACCGGAGGCAAACAGCAACCCGTACCAACGAATCGAAAAACTACCGATACTGAAAATTTCGGGATTAACATCCCAGATAATGTAGCCAAACATAAGTGACTGATTTTGAATGAAGGTATCAATGATACTAAAACCTTCGCAAAAATCAAGAAAGATTATTAGAAGTGCATAATTGTTGGGAGTTAAAAGTTAAAACTTAATTATAAGCTGTTGATAATCAGTTTACAATTAAGTTTTAATAATCCGATGCAATCTGAGATTTTACCCTAAAACTCCCATTTTCCTTTTTGATAAAAGTCGATGATTTGGCGTTGGAGTGCGTACTCGTAACGCGAGCGAATGGAATTGGCTTCGGCGCGGGCCAAATTGGCTTTGGCAAGCGTATATTCAAATATATTCACGGTTCCAGCGGCAAGGCGGCTTTCAGCGGCTCTGAAGTTGGCCTGCAATGATTCTACCTGACTCTGTGCGGCAGCGTAGCGGTCGCTGGTGGCAGCGAGTTGTTGAACTCCCTGCTCAATGGCTTGGCGGAGTTGTTGCTTGACTATATTGAGGTTATTTTCGGCCAATTGCTGTTGCGCTGTGGCTACGGCTACACGCGGGCGTATTTGCCAACGACCCATGATAGGTACATTCAATCCTAAGCTGATAGAACCGTTACGAGTGGCATCTAATTGTTTTAAATAGCTGCGTTCATCGTTGGAAGACGCATAAAAAGCCCCAAAGTTTCCTGATAGATTCAACGAAGGAATATTGTTGGCTTTGATAGCTCGTATCTGACTGCTGAAGCTGCTCAAACGGAGTTCTCCGCTTTTAATTTCAGGAAACATCTTTGTCGCGTCTTCGTAAATGGTTTCGGCAGAAGGGACAAGAGCCAATGCACCGGCGGCATCACCGATAGGTTCAAACATAATGCTATTATCGGGTTGAAGATTCATTAACTGGAAAACGCTCAATTTGGCCAATTGCTCATTGTTTCGCGCCGTTACTTCGTCAAACTTATCATTAGCAAGTTGTGCTTTAATTTCATACAGGGTATTTTGCCCTACTGTACCGGCGGCTACCTGCTTTTCAACGCGGTCTACCTGCTGCTGCGACGAAGCCACCTGCTCCTGAGCAGCTTTGTACAACGCCTTTGTTGCCAATACCTGAACGTACGCCTGAAGCAGGCGAATGATCTGCTGATTAAGTACTGCTTCCTGATTTTTTAGTGCTGCATCGCGCAGGGCAATTCCCTGCTGAACTTGGTGCTGAATCTGAAAACCCTGAAACAGGGGGACTTGAAATCCAACTCCCACGTAGTTTGTATTGTAAAGCTGGTCAATGTAAGAATTGGTAAATCGGTCAATACTGCGACCGAAATTTAGGTTTTGACCTGCATTGAAGCCTAATTGCGGTAATTGCAGCGACTTGGTTTGTTGCAATTGAGCAACGCTTCCCTGCGCCTGCAACTGGCTTTCCCGATAAAGAAGATTGTTCTTGATGAGCAAGTCAACGCACTCCCGTAACGATACCATTTTTTGAGCGTTCGTCGAAAGTGTAAAGAGTAAAGTGCAAAGTAAAGGGAGGACTATTTTTAATGCTTTCATTGAAATTAAAATAAGCGGTAAACCGTAAACTTCAAACGTATGGATTTTAACTTACCCAACCATCTTTGAGTCGAATGACCCGATTGCCGTACCCTGCATTTACTTCGGAGTGAGTCACCTGAACAATCGAAACTCCGTCTTTTTGGTTGAGTTCTTTAAACAGTTCCATGATCTGTTGGGCTTGTTCGGAGTGCAAATTGCCTGTAGGTTCGTCGGCAAAAATGATTTTGGGCTCATGAACAATGGCGCGTGCCACACCCACTACCTGTTGTTGTCCACCTGATAACTGACTGGGGAACAGGTCTTTTTTAGCTACCATGTTGAAACGGTCCAATAATTCCGCTACGCGGCTTTTCCGCTCTGACGACGAGGTGCCTTTGTATAATAAGGGCGTTTCAATGTTTTCATAAACCGTCAATTCATCAATGAGGTGATACGCCTGAAAGACAAAGCCGATGCGGTGGCGGTGAAGTTCGGTGCGTTTCTTTTCGCTCAATTTATCTACTTTTTCGTCCATAAACAGGTACTCACCCTCCGAAGGCTCTTCCAACAACCCTAAAATATGTAACAGGGTAGATTTTCCAGAACCCGACGGCCCCATGATGGATACGAACTCTCCTTCATTTATGTCTAAATTGATGTTGCGCAGTACGTATGTTTTTCCAAAACCTGCGGGATAGTATTTGGAAACGCCTTTTAATTGAATCATGAACTTGCTGCTAAGTGATTATAAATTTGAATCAAATAAGGTCTTCCCTAAGTGGTGAAGATTTAGATGGGGTTCGTTAGTAGTTTGCACGAGTTGTGCCAATTTGTTATTTGGCTGATTATCAGTTTTTAAATTTAAATTGGGGCACAAAAAACGTCCGAAAACGGACAATAGTTGTACGTCTTCGGACGGGGTACTTTATGATGTCAGAATAAGCTATTTTGCGTAGGCTACTGCACGCATCTCACGAATCACGGTCACTTTTATTTGGCCGGGATACTGCATTTCCTTTTCAATTTTCTGCGAAATATCAAACGATAGTTTTCCTGCGGTTTCGTCGTTTACACTATCAGAGTTGACAATCACGCGCAACTCACGTCCTGCCTGAATAGCGTAACATTTGTCTACACCCGGGAAATTAGTGGCCAATGCTTCCAGATCTTTCAATCGTTGGATGTACGATTCCATCATTTCGCGGCGTGCACCTGGACGTGAACCCGAAATCGCGTCACATACCTGAATGATGGGCGACATCATGCTGGTCATTTCGATTTCGTCGTGGTGGGCTCCAATGGCATTACAAACTTCGGGGTTCTCTTTGTATTTCTTAGCCAATTCCATCCCTAAGATAGCGTGCGGAAGTTCTGATTCTTCGGGCCATACTTTGCCGATATCGTGTAAAAGGCCGGCCCGTTTTGCCAACTTAGCATTGAGTCCCAACTCAGCGGCCATGGTAGCGCAAAGTCGGGCTACTTCACGAGAGTGTTGGAGCAGGTTTTGACCATAAGAAGAACGGAAACGCATCCGTCCAATCATCTTTACGAGTTCGGGATGCAGACCATGAACCCCTAATTCAATGACGGTACGCTCGCCTATTTCGACGATTTCATCGTCTATATTTTTCTTGGTTTTAGAAACAACTTCTTCAATGCGTGCCGGGTGAATACGTCCGTCCTGTACGAGGCGGTGCAGCGACAGGCGGGCGATTTCGCGGCGTACTGGGTCAAATCCTGAAATGACGATGGCTTCCGGGGTATCGTCTACGATGATTTCGCAGCCGGTTGCGGCTTCCAAAGCTCGAATATTACGTCCTTCGCGTCCGATGATTTTTCCTTTTACATCGTCGCTTTCGATGTTAAAAACAGAAACTGTATTTTCAATGGCGTGCTCAGAAGCAGTACGTTGGATGGTTTCAATGACAATTTTCTTCGCTTCTTTGGTGGCGGTTAACTTGGCCTCGTCAATGGTATTTTTAATGTAGGCAGAGGCTTGCGTTTGGGCATCGGCCTGAATGGCTTCGACGAGTTGGAGTTTGGCTTGCTCAGCAGTGAGATTAGCAATGCGTTCCAACTGTTCTACCTGCGATTTGTGCATTTTTTCAGCTTCCTCGCGACGTTTTGCAGCTATTTCAGTTTGTTGTTCAAGGGTCTTTTTCTGGGTTTCCAACTCATTTTCGCGACGTTTATTTTGTTCCGTCATCTGGTTGAGCTGTTGTTCCTTCTGCGTGAGTTGCTGCTCGCGTTGTTTGATTTTTTGCTCGTTCTGGATGATGATTTGTTTCTTTTTGTTCGAATCATCTTCAAATTCTGATTTGAGCTTTAAATACTTTTCTTTGGCTTCGAGAATGCGGTCTTTTTTGATGTTTTCTGCGGTTACTTCGGCATTTTTGACAATGTCAGAGGCTCGTTGTTGGGCATCTTCTTCTGTTTTTTTATTCGCTTTTCTTAGGGCAAAATACATAATCGCTGCTCCAACGGCTGCCGAAACAACGGCGCTGAGCAAAAGTAGTATATCCATAGTGTTGCTGTGTGTTTGTTGGTTGAACATATTCCCAACGCAGCGTCGAATAGCGTAAGACTGAAATCTACAGGACAATTAGATGCGAATCAAATGGCTTAATTTTGACTCGACGGACTGAAGTGGTTTTGGATAGTGTCTAACTTCTTGAAGACTTCATTTTTTATTATCTTCAAATCATGATCTCCTTTTAATCGCGCTACCATCGCATCTAAGCAGACCATAGACAGTATTTCTTCTATATTAACTTCGCCTTTTTTTTTCTTCATTCGATGCTCAATCTGTTCCGTCACCAGCTTAGCTGCCTTTCGTATCAATTCCTCCTCATGCTCCGAATTACTGCGTAATTCGTAAGATTTATTACCAATTGTTATCTTAATAGGAGGTCTTAATTTTTGAGGTTCCATGGGTGTCAAATCAGATTGTTCGTAACCATGCTATCGTTTCATCAATGTATCGAATGTAATCGTCCAATTTGGTGTTCAGCTCCGTAATCGCGTTTGCGTTTTTCGGGTTTTTTACAATTATAGACAATTGTTTGAAATTATTTAACTTTTCCTTCAAAGAAACTTCTTTTTCGCGCAATTGTTTGTTTTCATTTTTTAAAACTTTGACTTCCTGCCGATCATATTTCAGTTCGGCATTTTGCTTATCATATTGATTTTGGAGCAACTCAAATCGGGTTTTCAGTTCATTATGAGCCGCTTTTTCGTAATTAAGTGATGCCTGTAAAGTAATAACGCGCTGCTCAATCTGCTGAAACTGATTGTTGAGCCTCTCCAAAACGTCACCATTTCCAAAAGTTACAAGTTTCATGCCTAAGTGCAAATTGTGAATGAGCGAATAGTGAATTAGTGAATAAGCAGTTGGTAATCCAACGTTTAAATCTGCCTGATTGCTTAATTCAAAATAGTTTACAGCGCGCAAGTTTATTTTTACTTCCGAATCACCGCTCCCAAATCTTTCTCAAAGGCCATCATCAATTTTTGCATTGTTTTGTCAATGACCTTGTCGGTAAGTGTTTGCTCAACATCCTGTAGGGTAAAACTTACGGAATACGATTTTTTGTCAGCCCCAATATTTGCGCCTTCGTACACATCAAAAACGTTGATATTAGTCAGCAAATTGCGTTCGTATTTTTGGGCTGTTTGACGGATTTGTTCAAAGCTAACCGCTTTGTCCAAAACCAGCGATAAATCGCGGCGTACTTCGGGGTATTTGGGTACTTCGGTAAAGCGTACTTTGTCGTTGTATTGCTTCAATAAATAGGCCCAGTCAAAATCTGCGTAGAATACGGGTTGCTTGATGTCGAGTACTTTCGTCAGTTTGCCCTTCACTTGGCCAAAACTCACAATCGGCTTTTTCTTTACCGTGTACGTGAGGCCGTATTCAAAAATGGTTCTGTCCTGAATTTCCTGTTTTTCTACGTTTTGGACGCGCATGGCATTCAGTACCAAATGCACCATACCTGCCAAATTGTGAAAAACGAGTTTTTGGTCTTTTTCCAACCAACTTTCGGCTTGCTGATTACCTGCTAAAAATAAGGCTAAATGCGAGAACTCTTTGTATTTGCCCTCGGGCATTTTATGGTAGGTTTTGCCAAATTCACAAATTTTGAGGTCTCTTTGGCGACGGTTTAGGTTATAAGAAACCGTTTCCAAACCCGAAAACAACATTGTTTGCCGCATTGCCAAAAGATCTTCACTCAAAGGATTAAGCATGATGACATCCTCTCCCGGTAGGCTTGACCGAACTGCGTCGTTGTAAAGCGGTTTAGTGAGGGAATTGGTCATGGTTTCGTTGAAGCCATTGGCCGCTAATAAATTAGCGACACGCAACTTTTGTTTGTCAGGGTCAACAAGCGGGAAGCCTGAGAGGAAATCGGTGGCTAAGTTTTCCGAAAGTTCAATGTTGTCGAAACCATAAATTCGCAATATTTCTTCAACAATATCTGCTTCACGGGTTACATCAACGCGGTAAGGCGCGACTGATGCGGTGAAACCTTCGGGAGTTTCGTTTTGAATGGCAATGTCGAGATTCGTCAAAATTTGCTTGATTAAATCACGGTCCAACGCCTTGCCAATCAGTCTGTCCACATTTTTATATTTGACAGCGACTTGTTGGTTGGCAATGGGATTGGGATAAATGTCCACAATTTCAGACGCAATTTGTCCGCCGGCCACTTCCTGAATCAATAAAGCGGCACGTTTGAGGGCATAAATGGGCAAATTAGGGTCTGTGCCACGCTCGAAACGAAAAGAAGCATCGGTTTTCAAACCATGAAAAGTGCTCGTTTTACGAATCCAACCGGGCGAAAAATAAGCGGCTTCCAAGAAAATAGCCGTCGTTCGTTCAGAAACACCCGACTTGGTTCCTCCAAAAACACCCCCGATACACATGGGTTCTTCGGCATTGCAAATCATCAAATCGCGGTCGGAAAGCTTACGCTCTACGCCGTCGAGCGTGACAAACGGAGTGCCTGCCGGTAGGGTTTTGACAATTACTTTATTACCTAAAATCTTAGCAGCGTCGAAAGCATGGAGCGGCTGACCTAATTCATGGCAAATGAAGTTAGTGATGTCCACGACATTATTAATAGTGCGAACACCAATTGCCTGAAGCTTTTCTTTCAACCAATCGGGCGATTCAGTCACAGTCAATCCTGAAATCGTTACGCCTGCGTAACGCGGGCAAGCTTCGTTATTTTCGACCGTTACCTGAAGTGG
Organism: Runella sp.; assembly: GCF_027484545.1. Classification (GTDB taxonomy): domain Bacteria; phylum Bacteroidota; class Bacteroidia; order Cytophagales; family Spirosomataceae; genus Runella. The sequence continues at coordinate 34,762 of NZ_JAIXST010000305.1, forward strand.
TTCGGCCAATGGGGTAATGGGCTGTTGGTCAAAAATTTCTACCGATGGTTTTGTCAATTCACGTCCCCAAACCGCTTTCAAATCTCTCGCTACACCCAAGTGCGAAGCGGCATCAGCGCGGTTAGGCGTTAGGCCGATTTCAATAACGTAATCGGGTAAAACGCCAAAATACTGAGCGGCGGGAGTGCCGTTGGGGAGATCGGTGTCTAACACCATGATGCCCGCGTGCGAATGCCCGATACCGATTTCATCTTCGGCACAAATCATACCTTCGGATGGATTGCCGTATACTTTGCGTTTGGCAATGGTAAACGGTTCTCCTTCGCTCGGATAAATAGTTGCTCCTACAGTTGCTACGATTACCTTTTGTCCGGCAGCCACGTTAGAAGCTCCGCAAACGATGGTACTTGGTTCGCCTGCACCAATATCAACCGTAGTTAGGTGCAATGTTTTTTCTTTTACCGTGAAAGGTTCGCAAGTAAGTACTTCGCCTACCACAATACCTTCCAATCCTCCTTTTACGCGTTCGACCGGTTCGATGCCTTCCACTTCCAAGCCCGTTGCAGTCAATAATTTACCAACTTCTTCGGGAGACTCTTGAATATCAATGAGTTGCTTAAGCCAATTATAAGAAATTTTCATATAAAATCCAGCCCCCAGCCCCAATGGGGAGCTTTTTGATAGTAAGTACAAATCCCCCTTTGGGGTTAGGGGTGGTAGTTGTAGCGCAAAATTAGAGGTTTTTGGGGAAATTTATGACTTTATAAGTCATCGATTGCCCCCAGAGGGGTCACAGGTTTATAGATAGTGTCACTATTGCTACAAACCTATGACTCTGGAGGGGTCAAACTAATTTGTTTTATGCTATTCGGATTTCAATGAATTCACAGGGCTCATAAGGGCGGCTTTGATGGCTTGGTAGCTGATGGTTAGGAAAGAAGTGAGCATAATAATCAGCGTTGTATAGCCAAAAGCCCCCCACGAAATGGGGATGCGGTAGGCAAAATTTCGGAGCCATTGATCCATCAAATAGTACGCAATCGGCGAAGCAACCACCACGGAAAGGAGAACCAATTTTAAGAAGGCCTTGGAAAATAAAGCCACAATCCCTGTGACCGAAGCGCCCAATACTTTGCGGATTCCAATTTCTTTGGTGCGCTGCTGAATGGCTAAATGTGTTAAACCAAACAAACCCATGCCGCAGAGAAGCATCGAAAGAAGCGTAGCAAAGCCCACAATTTTCTGCCAACGTTGTTCCTGAAGATATTCACGGTTGTTGAGTTCATCCATAAAATTGTACTCAAACACCGCATTAGGAAGGGCTTTTCGGTAGATCTTTTCAAAGGCTTTGATGCCTTCCTGCTGTCGATTTTTGTCAATTTTAAGCCAAATGCCTCCGTAATAGACATCGTTTGCAGTCATGACCAGCGGAGTAATTCGATTGCGAAGTGAACCGAAATGAAAATCCTTGACAACACCCACAATTCGGGCGGGCGACTTGATAAAAAAGTCTTCTGTTTTTACTAAGGTTCCAATAGGATTGACTAAAGCTGCTGCTTTTACAAACGCCTCATTGACAATAACTTCCTGACGGGCGGAGAGGTTTTTTCCTTCTTTTAGACGAATGCCCAACACAGCTAAATAATTTTGGTCAATAGTTTGGTAAGTACTTTTCACTATGCGTTGATTCACTTTGGTTTTGTAATTACCGCCCCGTTCATCGCCAAATGAAACTTGTACAATTGAGGGCTCTTTGGTTGCTTCGTTTTTAATAAATTCTGCAATGGGCTCGGTCTCGCGATTGCCACTGATGTACGAACGAATGACCTGATACGGATTGTAGCCCAGATCCTTGGTGCGGACGTAATTCATTTGTTGGTAAAAAACAATGGAAGAAATCAGCAAAATGGCCGCTAAGGCAAATTGAACAACCACCAAACTTTGCCCCAAAAAACCGCCTCCGGAAAGCTTTTGTTTACTGTATAAAACTTCGGTGGGTTTGAAATTAGAAAGGATATAGGCAGGGTATAAGCCCGATAGTAATATATTGAGCAGCAATACAATAACGAAAGACACAATAAGCTTCCACTCAAAGATTTCCCTGATTTCAATTTTCTTATTGGCCAGTTCATTGAATACTGGAAGCAAAATCAGCATAAGTAAAATAGCCAAAAGAAAGGCCGCTACGCATAAAATTGCCGATTCGCCCAAAAATTGGATGATAATTTGGCTTTGACGACTGCCCGTTACTTTGCGAATTCCTACTTCTTTGGCCCGTTTGAGCGAACTTGCAATACTGATGTTGACAAAATTGATGCTCGCCATCAGTAAAATAAATAGCGCAATACCCAGAAAAACGTACGAATAAAGAGGGTTGCTGTAATTGATAGCCCCTCCTTCGCCGCCGGTATTTAAGGGATTTAAATGAATATCCGTAATAGGCTGTAATCCATAACTCGTTTCAGGATCGTAGCCATTGTCTTTGATTTGTTCCTGCGCATTTCGGGCGTGAACTTGGTTGAATTTTTTAATGACCAATGACGTATCCGCTTTAGGATTCAATACCACAAAAGTGCCGAGGTACGTATTCAACCAATTGGTATCTTCAAAACTCAACTGCATAAAACTAAAAGGATGCAGTACATCAAACTGAATGGAGGAGTTTTTAGGAGGATTTTCCACAACGCCCGAAATTACCAACGGTTTCCCCAAACGATCGGCGGAAGGATCGGCTTCCATGTGTAAAATTTTACCAACGACGTTGGTTGAGTTGAAAAATTTGAGGGCGGTCTTTTCAGTAATTACTACCGACCCTACATCTTTCAGTACTGTTTTAGGATTGCCATGAATCAACTTGAAACTAAAGACATTAAAGAAGTTAGGATCCACAAAAAGCAGTTGGAGTTTGAATGCTTTTTGGTCGGTGCGAATGTCACCGAAAATGGCTCCGCCCATTACTCGTACATACTCTTCCAATTCGGGTATTGCCGCTCTGAAAGCAGGACCCTGTATTTGCCCCGTACCTCCTGACGTTTGAGGGTCTTCGCCTTTATCGACAATCAAGGTAGTGGTAACTCGGTATAAATGAGGGCTTTTTTGGTGGAACGTATCAAAATTATGTTCATCCCGAATGTTTAAAATAGCCAACAACACACAAGTGAGACCAAAGGCCAAACCAACGATGTTAATGCCTGAATACAGTCGATTTTGCCAAAGATGGCGCAACGCGATTTTGAAATAATTATGCAGCATAAATTGAATACTCTTCCACGTCCCGTAAGTACAGTATGAGTTTTTGCTGTTCGGGCAATGCTTCTATCAGTTGCTGCATGAGAGCCGCGCTGTCGGCCAACTCTGTTTGCTGATAGGGTGAACTGCTTTCTGTTCTCAAGTCCTGCAAATCCAAATCTCCCGTAGTGGTTTGGTATGCTTTTGATTTCAGTTTATCCAAACACAGATTCCGGGTCATTTGTACCGCAAAAGCCTCCACACTTTGATACGATTCTAATTATTGACGATTGGTCCAAAGCTTCAACAACACTTCCTGCAAGGTATCCTCGGCCTCTTCACGATTGCGAAGAAACAGTTGTGCCAACCTGAAAAGTCGGCCCTGCGTGGGAAGTACCAGTTGTGTAAAGGCTTTTAGTTCCATTTCAAGAGCATAGACGATTGAGCCGAAAAAACATTGCAAATTATCGTTATTTTTTACAACTATTTTTTACTAAAATTTAACTTACAGATATTGAGCTATTTACATAGCAAAACAAAAAGAGTAAGCCCACTATCAGCAGACTTGCTCTCCTCCTATTTTTTTGCTTTATCTACTCTACCACAGGAGTAACTTCAACGATTACATCCGCATTCCCTCCGTAGCTGGTACAGATGTAAACCTTTCCCGCAGGCGAAATGGCGATGTCTCGCAAGCGCCCGAATTGATTGACAAAATACTGCGTCGGCGGACCGGTGATGGTACTCCCATCGGCGCTTAATTGGAAGCTATAAAGCGTTTGATTTTTTAAAGACACCATCAACAAATTGTTTTTCCAACGCGGATACGCATCATTATTATAGTAATCGAGTCCGCAAAAGGCCCAAGTAACACCTCCCGACGAAAAAATAGGCGGAACGACGGAATTTGCATTGCAAAAGGTGATTTCTCCAGGCGTATCGCAGGGGCCTTCCACGTTGGGCCATCCATAATTTCTACCTGCCCGAAGGAGGTTGATTTCGTCTTCAATGTTCCCCCCGTGCGATGAACAATACAGTTTTCCGTTGGCATATACCATTCCCTGCGGATTACGATGCCCAATGCTCCAAACTGGGCTTCCTGCAATCGGATTGTCGTTGGGAATCGTTCCGTCCAAATTCATCCGCAGGATTTTACCCGACAAATGAGCAGGATTTTGAGGTGCTTCCGTAATTCCCGCATCCCCCGTAGATACAAACAGATTTGGCAGTGCGCGCAAAGTAATGCTATAACAAAAAAATAGACAACGGGGGCAAATGCCTAACTTTGGAGTGACTAAACTCAAAGATTATGTACCTATTTTGCCCAAGTTGTCACAGCA